>JAVHWG010000482.1:0-11558 GCA_032159965.1 Mycobacterium sp. | reverse complement strand
ACGACTACATGATCACCGAGGGCGAGCGCCTCTGCAGTACCGCGGTGGGCTGGAACTTCGGCGACGGCCACATGCACAACGAGCAACTGATCGCCGCCATGCAGGAGCGGTGCCATTTCGAGCCGGGTGAGGTGCGCGTCATCATGCTCGACGCGCAACCGATCCACCGGCAGCGACAGGAATACCGCCTCGTCGACGCGGCCACCGGTGAGTTCGAGCGCGGGTACGTCCGCGTCGCGGACATGGCGGTGCGTCAGCCATGGGACGACGACGTCCCCGTCCACGTGTACCGCAGTGACGCACCGGAGGCCAGCTCGACGGCGTGAGACCTGGGTGAGTGTCGCCCGTCATCCGACTGTGCGATTTCATACGCCTGCCGCGGCGTGTCGCGTACAAAAACGCACTTTCGCGACCGACCGAGTTGTCAGCGGCTGAAGGCCGTGCGGCGCTGGGCAACCCACGTCTGGCGGCCGGTCAGGAACTGCCACCACCCGAGCAGTGCGCCGATGTGCAGCAGCGGGGTGAACGTGACCGGCTCGACGACCGCTGCCAGGAGTGCGGAGAGGATGCTGACGTCGGAGTTCGTCCACCTCCGATACAGGTGAATCGTCCACGCGAACGCACACAGGTCGATCGCGATCTTGGCGAGCACGATCGCACCGACCGGGATGAGGACAGCGGTATTTCCCGTGGCCACCAACACGATCAGCATCACGAACGCCGTCAGCCCGTAGATGGGCTGGACCGTGTCGATGGCCTTTACCGGAAGCATCACCATGCCGAGCACGCCGTACCGCGGATTGCCCGTCATGTCGCGGTTCCAGTACTGGGTCTGCAGGAACCCGCCGAACCAGCGGCGGCGCTGATGCAGGAAGTCGCGCACTGTTCCCGGTGCATCGGTGTGGGCTACCGCGTTCCCGACGACCTGCACTCGCCAGAGGAGCCGATCGTCACGGCTGCGCCGCTGGATCCGGTGAATGAGCTCGTAATCCTCGACCAGACAGTCCGTGTCGAAGCCGCCGACCGCGAGTACGGCCTCACGACGGAAACCCGCGAACGCACCTGAGATCAGCAGCAGGCTGCCCACTCTCATCCATGCGTAGCGCGCGACGAAGTTGCGCAGGTATTCGTAGCCTTGAAACCACTGCAGCAGCCGATTGCGGATCGTGGGCCCGCACACCGGTTTCAGCACTCCACCGGCTACCACCAGCGCCGGATCGGCCGCGAACGCCTGCCGCAGCGCGCAGATCGCGTCGGGCTCAGGCAGCGTGTCCGCGTCCATTGTCACGATCACGTCGGTGTCGACGTCGAGCAACGCCGCGTTCAGCGCGGCGGCCTTTCCGCGGTGCGGCAACTGCAACAGGCGAAGGCCCTCCTGGCGGTCCGCGAACTCGGCGGCCCACACCGCCGCGGTGTCGTCGTCGGACCCGTCGTCGGCGACGACGATCACCTCCGGCGGGTCGGTCTGCGTAAGCAGGCCCCGCAGTGTCTGCGCCAACACCGGCGCCTCGTTGTACGCGGCAATCAGGACGCCGATCGACGGGCCGACGGCGGTCGACGGCTCCGGGCGCGTGCGCATCATCGGCAGCGTCTGCCACAGCACGAACGCCAGCAGCAGCGTGTCATAGGCGAGGTAGGCGAACCCGAGCGACCACATGCCCACGCCGCCGCGGACGAACACCTGGACAAACAGCGCCACCCACAGCGCGCCGACGGCGAGGTGAATCGCCCAGCCCGGCAGCGCCGGTCCGCGCGATGTCAGCCGTGGCGAGTTCTGCACGAACGCGCCGTCCAAGATGGTCACGTTCCTCCAGACTATTTCTCTTCGCGCGATCGGCCTATCGCGTCCAACAGACCCGTGCTCGAGTAACGGGCTCGACCGCGACTAAGTTCATCCGACGTGACGACCATCCGCGACGCGCTGGACCGGTTGTGGACCGCCTCCGACGATGCGCGGATGGTCAGCACCGGTGAGGGGTGGTGGACCTGGGGTGACGTCAGGTCCTGCGCGGAGCGCATCGACCGGCAGCTCGGCGACGCGGGGTGCGGCCCCGGCGGACGGGTAGGCGTGGTACTCGGGAACCGCGCCGAGTCCGTCGCCGCCCTGCTCGCGATCCTGCGCGCAGGTCGCACTCTTGTCACTGTCAGCCCGTTGCAGCCGCCCGAACGGATCGCCGACGACCTGGCCATGGCTGGTTGGAGCATCGACGGTGACGCGGTGACCACGCGTGCGGGTGGCACGGACAGCGATCCCGCGGTGGCGATCGAGATGCGGACGTCCGGCACGACGGGGCCTCCGAAGCGAATCCCGTTGACGTACAAGCAGGTTGAGGCCTCGTTGGTGGGCCCAATCGGCAGGATGATGCGGTCGGCGCCGTTGACCGGCGATGTGGTGGTGATCACGGTGCCGATCGTGCACATCGGCGGACTGTGGGCTGTGCTGGAACGGCTGGTCACCGCACAGCCGTTCGCGTTGATCGAGAAGTTCACCGTCGCCGAGTGGCACAGGGCGGTGACCGAGCACCGGCCCGCATTCACCGCCCTGCCGCCCGCGGCGCTTCGCTCCGTGCTCGACGCTGACATCCCACCTGACGACCTGAGCAGCATCCGCGCGATCAACGCCGGCGCCAGCCCGGTCGACCCCGATCTCGTCGACGCGTTCCACGAGCGCTACGGCATTCCGGTCCTGATCCTCTACGGCGCAACCGAGTTCACCGGCTCGGTCGCGGGTTGGAACCTCCGCGACTTCACCCAGCAGTGGAAGGCCAAGCGCGGCAGCGTCGGGCGGCCGTTCCCCGGTGTCGCGCTGCGGGTGACCGACGAGGACGGCGCCGTGGTGCCCGCCGGAACCACCGGCCGGTTGCAGATCGCGACGGCCCGGGCCGGCGGGGAGGATTGGATAAGCACCAGCGATCTGGCCCACGTCGACACCGACGGCTTCCTCTACATCGACGGCCGCGCCGACGACGTCATCCTGCGGGGCGGCTTCAAGGTCTCGCCCGACACCGTCGTCAACGCGCTGCGCCGCCATCCGTCGGTCGCGGACGCCGCGGTCGTCGGGCTTCCGGATCCGCGGCTCGGTCACGTGCCGCATGCCGCCGTGGAACTGCGACGCGGGTCGCGTGCCAGCGGCGACGAGTTGCGCACTCATTGCCGTTCGCTGCTGACGCCCTACGAGGTCCCGGTGGTGGTGCAGGTCGTCGACGAACTCCCACGCGGCGCCGCGATGAAAGTCGACCGGCGTCGGCTCACTGAAATGCTGACCCCGGCGCAAACCGTCGCGGGCCCTGGTCAAGAATCGACACACGTCAACTCTCGATAGGAGAAGGTCATGGCTGAAGCCGTCATCGTCGAAGCGGTCCGTTCGCCGGTCGGCAAGCGCAACGGCGGGCTGTCCGGTGTGCACGCGGGCGAGCTGTCCGCGCAGGTGCTCAACGGTCTGGCCGAGCGTGCCGGAATCGACCCGGGGATCGTCGACGATGTCATCTGGGGATGCGTATCCCAGGCGGGTGAGCAGGCGATCGACATCGGCCGCACGGCGGTGCTCGCGGCCGGCTGGCCGGAGAGCGTCCCTGGCGTCACGGTGGACCGGCAGTGCGGCTCCAGTCAGCAGTCGATCCACTTCGCCGCCGCGGGTGTGGTCGCCGGACACTACGACGTGGTGGTCGCCGGTGGCGTCGAGTCCATGTCACGCACGCCGATGGGCTCGACGCTGGCCAATGGCGGGCATCCGTATCCCGAGTCCTTCCGGCAGCGCTACAACCAAACCCCGAACCAGGGGATCGGCGCTGAGATGATCGCCGAACAGTGGGGTTTCGATCGCAAGGCGGTCGACGAATACTCGCTGGGTTCGCATGAGAAGGCTGCTGCCGCACAAGATGCCGGGGCGTTCGAAGACCAGATCGTCGCCATCAAGGACCAGGACGGCAATGCCGTGCTCAAGGACGAAGGCATCCGGCGCGGCACCACCGTCGAAAAAATGGGTCAGCTCAAGCCGGCGTTCAAAGAAGACGGCGTGATCCATGCGGGCAACTCGTCGCAGATATCCGACGGTTCGGCGGCATTGCTGTTGATGTCGGCGGAAAAGGCGAAGTCGTTGGGGCTCAAGCCGATTGCCAAGGTACACACTGCGACGCTGGCCGGCTCGGACCCGGTGATCATGCTCACCGCTCCGATTCCGGCGACTCAGAAGGCGTTGAGGAAGTCGGGCCTGCGGCTCGAGGACATCGGCGTGTTCGAGGTCAACGAGGCGTTCGCCCCTGTGCCGCTGGCCTGGTTGCAGGACATCGGCGCCGACGAGAAGAAGCTCAACCCGAACGGTGGGGCGATCGCGCTGGGCCATCCGCTCGGCGGCTCGGGCGCCCGCATCATGACGACGATGCTCTACCACATGCGGGACAAGGGGATTCGCTACGGGCTGCAGACCATGTGCGAGGGCGGCGGACAGGCCAACGCCACAATCGTCGAACTGTTGTGACCGCGGCCGCCGAAGCCGCCGCTCTGGTCGAGCGTCGGGGCAACGTCGAGGTCATCACGATCAACCGCCCCGAGGCGCGCAACGCGGTAAACGGTGCGGTCAGCGTCGGCGTCGGAGACGCGCTGGAAGCGGCGAACAACGACGCCGACGTATGGGCGATCGTGATCACCGGCGCGGGCGACAAATCGTTCTGCGCGGGCGCGGATCTCAAGGCGATCTCCCGCCGCGAGAACCTCTACCACCCCGAGCACGGCGAGTGGGGCTTCGCCGGTTTCGTGCACCACGTCGTCGACAAGCCGACCATCGCGGCGGTCAATGGCACCGCTCTGGGCGGCGGCACCGAGATCGCGCTTGCGTGCGACCTCGTCGTCGCCGCGGACAGCGCCACGTTCGGGCTGCCGGAGGTCAAGCGGGGGCTCGTTGCCGCGGCGGGCGGCGTGTTCCGGATCGTCGACCACCTGCCGCGCAAAGTCGCGGTCGAGATGTTGTTCACCGGCGACCCGATCACCGCGGCCGACGCGGCAAAGTGGGGGATGATCAACGACGTCGTCCCCGACGGGACCGTGCTGGATGCGGCGCTGGCGCTGGCAGAACGTATTACGGTCAACGCGCCGCTCGCCGTTCAGGTGAGCAAACGGGTGGCCTACGGCATCGACGACGGGGTGATCACCGACGAGGAGCCGAAGTGGACGCGGCTGATGAACGAGGTGAAGCAGCTCTTCAGATCCGACGACGCGAAGGAAGGTCCACTCGCGTTCGCCCAGAAGCGTCCACCGGTGTGGAAAGCGCGCTGACCAGAGTTCGCGGGCGACCGCAGCGCTTACCCGGCGGGCGGGGCCGCGGGCGCTTCCGCGGCGGGCGGCGCTGACGTGCTCGTCGTCGTCGAGGTGGACGATGAGGTGGACGACGACGTGGACGTGCCGCTGGTGCCGGTCGGCGTGAGCGGTGCCGGGGCATTCGCCGGGTCGAGCACGGTGTCGACTTCATAGATCCGCGCATGGCCGGACACGATGCCGCCGCAGACGACCTTCACGCTGTCGTTGACCTTGATGTCGCCGCCCTTGCCGGTCACCTTGATCTCGGCGCCCTGCTGCGTCGGCCGCTGGCCGTGCAGGTCGTCGGGACCGAGCAGGCCCAGGAAGGCGTGGTAGAAGAGCACCTTGTTCAGCGCCGCCGGGTCGGACTTGAGCGCAGTGAGCTGCTCGGCGGGCAGCGCGGCGAACGCTTCATTCGTCGGGGCGAAGATGACGTAAGGCCCGTTGTCCAGCGTGGGCAGGATGTTCACTGCCGGATTGGCCTGCCCTGATGCGAGGGAGTAGAACGTGCTGATGTCCGGAAGGGCCGCCAGCGCCTGGCTGGTCTGATAGTCGTGCAGTGACTTGTAGTTCGGCACCGCCTGCTTGAACGCGTCACAACCGGGCCCCTGCGGATCGGGGAATTCGGCGGTGGGCGCAGGATCGGCGTAGGCACTGATCGCAGTAGGCACCGAGGCCGCGATCGCCAGGATCGCCGCGGCGGCGCCGATTGCCTTTTGGCTGCGAGTCTTCACTTGGGGCTCCTCATGTCGTCAGTCTGGCAAGCATGGTAGGTGGTCAATTCGCGCAACAGCAAAATGAGAAGCTCAGGACTAACGGAGGGCGGTCACAGCTTCTCGCGGAAGCTCAGCCACACGTCACTGCCGTCGTGCACACCGACCGGCCTGGCCATCGCGTCCAGGATCGCATCTACCCGCGCGAAATCCAGCTCTACGGGCGGAAGCCGTTCGCCGTCGTCACCGCGGACGTCGTACTCGAAGGCCAGCGCCGCGGCGGGGTGAATCCAGTGCGACGCCGTGACGTCTTTGCCGTCAGCGGTGTAGGTGCCCGTCAGAAAGAAGCCACCTGCTTTCTTGAAGCGTCGGTGCACCGCAACCTGCAGGTGGGCGAGAGATTCGTTGGTGAACGTGAACGGCAATTCCATTTCCCCGCAGCGCAGCGTCGCCAATGTCGTTCTCCTTCGAATAGTGATCTCTGCAACAGCCTAGGAACCTGATACCCAATCACAGTGATGTTGGGTAGTCCCTTAGCGTGGAAAACATGCGAATCCTTGTCACCGGGGCCACGGGCTACGTCGGCTCGCGCCTCGTGACAGCGCTGCTGGCCGAGGGTCACAAGGTCGTGACTGCGACACGGACTCCCGAGAAGATCAAGCGATTCGGCTGGTCCAGCGACGTCGACGCGGTGACACTCGACGCCGGCGACCCGGATGCGACGGCGAAGGCCTTTGCTGACGCCGGGCCGATCGACGTCGTCTACTACCTCGTCCACGCAATCGGCCAACCCGACTTCCGTGATGCCGACAATAAGGCGGCAGCCCATGTCGCGGAGGCGGCGAAAGCGGCAGGGGTCAAACGCATCGTCTATCTGGGTGGGTTCGTACCCGACGGCGGCGATCTCTCGGAGCACCTGATGGGCCGCGCCGAGGTGGCCGGCGCGCTGACGATCGATGGCGGCGCCGAGGTGGTGTGGCTGGGAGCAGCGATGATCATCGGGGCCGGGTCGACGTCGTTCGAGATGCTGCGTTACGTCGGCGACCGGTTTTGGCTGTTTCCGCTGCTGCCGTGGGTCAAGAATCCGATGGACCCGATCTCGATCCGCGACGTGCTGTACTACCTTGTCGCCGTGGCAGATTCCGAGCGGGTGCCCGCGGGGGCGTATGACATCAGCGGTCCGGAGACCACCACGTACCGCGAGCTGCTGTTCGCCTATGCACACGCAAGGCACACGTTTCGGGCAGGTGTGCCGATCCGCGGTATCGACACCTGGCTGGTGTCAAAGGTCACCGCGATCGCGCTGCCGATCCCCGGCGGGCTCGCCAGCGACCTCGTGGCGTCGCTGGACTACCCGATGCGCGCGTCAGAGCATCGTCTGGAGGAAATCCTGCCAGCGCCCCCAGGCGGTCCGACCCCGATCAACGACGCGATCGCGGCGTCGTTGTCCACCGACCGGCCCGCACCCGTCGACGCGCTCGCCGACCCGCACCACCTCGCCGACAGCGATCCCGCCTGGGCCGGCGGCGACGTGCTGGCGCTGCAGCGCCTGGCCCGCGCCGTGACGCCCGCGCCCGCTCGGCCCGCGCTCGGGCTGGTCAACCTGGTGCCGGGTCCGGTGGCAGGGGCGCTGCGTACCGGTTTCGATCTGCTGGCCGAGTTCACACCGAACGGCAAATCGGCGTGACCACCGCTGCGCCGGGCGCACTTCTGGACCAGATCCGGGCGGTGGCCACCACCGTCGCCGTCCCGCATCACGAGCCCCCGTCGCTGGTGCTGCGGCGCCGGATCATCGTCGGAATTGTGCTCGTCGCCGGCGCGGTGGTGCTTGGGTTCTCGTTGAGCCGGAAGCCGGGAGACCCGTCGTTCTACTGGCTGACGTTCCTGCTCGCCGCGATCTGGGCTGTCGGAGCACGATCGTCAGGGCCGGTGCACCTGGGTTGCATTCGCTGGCGTGGCCGCAACCAGCGCCCCATCATCACCGGCACGATGATCGGTCTGGCGCTTGCCGGCGTGTTCGTGGCGGGCGGGCTGGTGGCGCGGGAGATCCCGCCGATTCGCGACCTCATTGCGCGCGTCCTGGAGTATGCGAACTACGGGTCACTCTGGCTGGTCGTGGTGATCACACTGGTCAACGGCGTCGCCGAAGAGCTGTTTTTCCGTGGAGCACTGTTCACCGCGCTCGGCCGCTTCCATCCGGTGCTCGTCTCGACTGTGGCCTACATCGTGGCGACATTGGCGAGTGGCAACCCGATGCTCGGATTCGCGGCGATCATCCTCGGCACCGTCTGCGCGCTGGAACGCCGTGCGACCGGCGGGGTCCTGGCACCTGTGCTGACCCACCTCGTCTGGGGCCTGGTCATGGTTCTCGGTTTGCCGCCGATGTTCGCCGTCCGCTAAAGATTGCGAGCACTCACTATCTTTGTTAGGGTCCCGGTATGAGCTTCGACGTGATCATTCGCAACGGCCTGTGGTTCGACGGGACCGGCGCGCCGCCCCGCGTCCGCAACCTGGGAATCCGGGACGGCGTCCTGTCTGCAGTATCGTCGGCCCCTCTGGACAACACCGGCTGCCCCGACGTGATCGACGCCGAGGGCAAGTGGGTGGTGCCGGGATTCGTCGACGTGCATACGCACTACGACGCCGAGATCCTGCTCGATCCCGGTCTGCGCGAGTCGGTTCGGCACGGTGTCACGACGGTGCTGCTGGGCAACTGCTCGTTGTCTACGGTGTACGCGGACACAGAAGACGCCGCCGACCTGTTCAGCCGTGTGGAGGCGGTGCCGCGCAAGTACGTCCTCGATGCGTTGAACGCGAAGAAGACGTGGTCCGGACCGGCCGACTATGTACGTGCACTGGACGATCTGCCGTTAGGCCCGAATGTGGGCTCCATGCTTGGGCATTCGGACCTCCGGACCTCAGTGCTCGGTTTGGAGCGCGCCACCACCGAAGACGTCCGGCCGACCGATGCCGAGTTGGAGAAGATGGCCCGGCTGCTCGATGAAGCCCTCGATGCCGGCATGCTCGGCATGTCCGGCATGGACGCGGCGATCGACAAGCTCGACGGCGACCGATTCCGGTCGCGGGCTCTGCCGTCGACGTTCGCGACCTGGCGCGAGCGCCGTCGGCTGATCAAGGTGTTGCGCAAGCGGGGCCGCATTCTGCAGAGTGCGCCGGACGTGAAGAACCCGGTGTCGGCTCTGATGTTCTTCCTGACCAGCAGTGCAATGTTCGGCCGCCGCAAGGGCGTTCGGATGAGCCTGCTCGTCTCGGCGGACGCGAAGTCCAACGAAGGCGCTGTACGCGTCTTTGGGCCCGGCACCCGGCTGGTGAACAAGGTGCTCAATTCCAGCGTGCGCTTCCAGCACCTCCCGGTTCCGTTCGTGTTGTACTCCGACGGGATCGATCTGCCGGTCTTCGAGGAGTTCGGTGCCGGCACCGCTGCGCTGCACCTGCGCGACGAGCTGGAGCGCAACAGGCTGCTGGCCGACACCGAGTACCGCCGCCGGTTCCGCAGGCAATTCGACCGCGTCAAACTGGGTCCGTCCCTGTGGCACCGCGACTTTCACGACGCCGTGATCGTCGAGTGCCCCGATCAGACCCTGGTGGGCAAGACCTTCGGCAAGATCGCCGATGAACGGGGCCTGCATCCCCTCGACGCGTTCCTCGACGTGCTCGTCGAGAACGGCGAGCGGAACGTCCGATGGACGACCACTGTGGCGAACCACCGACCCAAACAGCTCAACAAGCTCGCCGTGGAGCCGACCATCCACATGGGCTTCTCCGACGCCGGCGCCCACCTGCGCAACATGGCCTTCTACAACTTCTCGTTGCGGCTGCTCAAACGCGTGCTCGACGCCGAGCGGGCAGGCGAAGCGTTCATGACCACCCAGCACGCGGTGCACCGGCTGACCGCGGAGGTCGCCGACTGGTTCGGCCTGGACGCGGGCACCCTTCGGATGGGCGACCGTGCCGACTTCGTGGTAATCGATCCGGCCGGACTCGACGACTCGGTGGACAGTTACCACGAGGAGAAGGTGCCGTTCTACGGCAACCTGAGCCGGATGGTCAACCGCAATGATGCCGCTGTCGTCGCGACCGGTGTCGGCGGCGCCGTCGTCTATCGCAGTGGTGAGTTCCGCGACGGCTATGGCGCGACGGAGAAGTCGGGCCGTTTCCTGCCCGCGGGTCGCTCGCAGCAGCGCAGCACTGTGCACGCCTGATGGCCAGGACCCAGCAGCAGCGGCGCGACGAGACCGTCACCAAGCTGCTGGACGCGAGCATCGACACGATCGTGGAGGTCGGATACGCGCGCGCGTCGGCCGCCGTGATCACCAAGCGCGCGGGCGTCTCGGTGGGCGCGCTGTTCCGGCACTTCGACACGATGGGCGACTTCATGGCCGCCACTGCGCACGAGGTGTTGCGCCGTCAGATCGAGATGGGATCCAAGCGGGCCGCTGACATACCCGCGGACCGGCCGGCTCTCGACGCGTTGCTCGCGATATTGCGCGACGTCACTCAGAATCCCACCAATGCCGTGATGTACGAGCTGATGGTCGCGGCGCGCACCGATGAAAAGCTCAGGGCCACCTTGAAAGACGTGCTCACCGAGTACGGCACGAAGATCTACGACGCGGTGCGGGCGCTGCCGGGTTCTGAGCGCGTGCCGGAGAAAACGCTGGGTGTGCTTGTCATGATGCTGATCAACGCCTTTGACGGCGCCGCCATGAAGCGTGCCGTGCTGCATCAACCGGAGCTCGACGCGGAACAGGTGGCGCTGTTGGCGTCGTTGCTCGACACCTACGACGCCTAACTGTCGGTGAAGTTGGCGGAGCGGCGCTGCTGGAACGCCAGTGTGCCCTCGAGGAAGTCGTTGGACCTGATCAGCACCGACTGGCCGGCCAGCTCGCGGCCGAACGCACCCTCGAGTTCGGTGAGGGTGGCGGCGTTGATCGCTTCCTTGGTCTTGCGCAGCGCCACCGCCGGACCGTTCACCAGCTTCGCCAGTACTTTGTCGACCTCCGCGTCGAAGGTGTCGGCGGGATAGACGGCCGTGGCCAGGCCCCACTGCAGCGCCTCGGACGCCGGGATCCGTTCTGCCAGAAGCGCCATCCGCATCGCGCGGATGCGACCGACTGCCGCGGCCACCAATGCCGACGCGCCGCCGTCGGGCATCAAGCCGATCTTGGTGAACGCGAGCATGAAATACGCGTTCTCCGAGGCCAAGACGACGTCGCACACCAGGGCCAACGACGCACCCACGCCCGCGGCGGGGCCGTGCACGACAGCCACGGCCGGCTTCGGCAGTGCGGCGATCGAACGGACGGCACGATTCGCCTCTTCGATGATCTGCGTGGGCGAGCTTGCGCCGCCGCCCTTCTGGTCCTCTTCGCTGATCCCCGCGCCCGAACTGAATCCGCGGCCCGTGCCCCCCAGCCGAACCACCCGCACGCGCTCGTCATCGGCGGCCCGCTGGACCGCGTCGGCGATGCCCGACAGCATCGCCTCGGTCAGCGAGTTGAGGCTGTCAGGGCGGTCCATCGTGATCGACAG
>JAVHWG010000389.1:0-5467 GCA_032159965.1 Mycobacterium sp. | reverse complement strand
GATTGAAGTACACGCATCGATTGATGGCTGCCAGCGGGTCCTCACCGTAGAGCTGTGGCATCTTTTTGCGGGTGTCGCTGAGAACTTCGAAAAGCCTTGGCAGCCAGGTTGTTCCGTTCTCGACCATGCCGATCCGTAGCTCGGGGAATCGAGTCAGTACGCCATGGCAAGCCAGTGCCGCGACAGCGTCCTCGGCCGGATTGCGGGACAAGCTGTAGTACGAGCGGAACGGCGACGGCTGGAACGGCCGGAACTCCCCGGAGCCCTCCCAGTCGTTGGCATAGCGGGAATACCCGCTGTCGGACGCGTGCATGATGACGAGCACGCCGGTTTGGACCACTCGCTTCCAGAACGGGTCGAATTCGGGCAGGGCGAATGACCGTGGACCATGCAGTCCGGGGACCGGCGCCGGCCTGATGAGGATGGCACGCGCACCCCGCTCGGCGACCCAGTTCAGTTCGGCGATGGCCTTTTCAACGACGGGCAGCGTGATGATCGGTGTAGTGAAGATGCGGCCTTTGTAGTCGAAGCTCCATGTTTCGTGCAGCCATTCGTTCAAGGCGTGAATGATCGTGTGCGTCGCCTCGGGGTGCTCGCGGAACCGCTCCTCCACCAGGCTCGCCAGCGTCGGGTACATCATCGACTTGTCGATGCCCTGCTCATCGAGCAGAGCCAAACGCGGAGCCGGCTCCCGCATCGCCGGGGTCGACTCGATCGCTCTGCCCAGGATCTCGCGGTGCGACTTGCCTTCGGGATTGCCGTTGTGGAAGTAGTCCTCCTGGGCGCCGGGCGCCGCGACCTTGTCGAAGGTGGGGTTGGGGATGTACTCGCTGATCTGCCCCAACGTGGCGATCTTCGTGCGTCCGTCCACTTCCACATACCGGACAGCACCGTGGTACTCCGGCGGCAGGAACTTCGTCAACGCGTCGCGGGTCTCGTACATGTGGTTGTCGCCGTCGAAGACCGGAAATCCCAGCTTCGGTGCCATAGAGCCCTCCTCAGTGGCGGTGTCATTGCGCTTGACAGTAACATTGAGTGCGTAGAAAGAGAACAACACGCTACTTTCCCGCATGCATTCGTTCCATAGCGGCTAAAGTGCTGGTTGCGGAGGAAATGAGAGGAGCGCGTTGATGGATTTGCGGCTGAGTGACGAGCAGCGCGCGGTCCGTGAGGCCTTCGCGGCGCTCTTCCGAAAAGAGGCGACGCCACAGCGCGTCCGGGCAGCGGAGTCCTCGGGCCTGGACACCGACCTTTGGCGGAGGTTCAGCGAGATAGAAGCGCTCGGGATCGGCGTGGCGTCGGATATCGGCGGCGCGGGTGGCGGTCTGCTGGAACTCGCACTGGTGGCTGAGGAGGCCGGCCGCCGGCTCGCCCCGATACCGGTCGCCGAGACCGCCGCCGCGGCGCGGCTTCTTGGTCGTCTCGGGGAGAAGGAGCTTGTCGGGACGGTGTTGGCAGGCGGGACGATCGTGTCGCTGGCCACCGGACGGGGCCCAGTCGAGCAGCAACTTCTCATCGACGGGGCGATCGCGGATGCGGTCCTGGCCCTCGAGGGAAGTTCCCTGCTGTATGTCACACGCCCGGCAGCGCTAGCCCGGCGCGCGCGACCCAACTTCGGCGGGTTGGCGTTGGCACGATGGCCCGGGGGCGGCGGACGCCGCTGTTTGGCCGAGGGCGATTCGGCACGCGCGATGTTCGAAAGTGCTCTCGACGAGGTCCGCGTGCTGCGGGCGGCGGCGCTGATCGGGCTGGCCGCCGAAGCGGTGCGCATCGGCTCGGATTACGCGAAGGTGCGCCACGCGTTCGGACAGCCCATCGCGATGTACCAGGCCGTCGCCCACCCCTTCGCGGACTCGGTCGCGGCGTTGGATGGCGCACAACTGTTGATCCACAAAGCCTGTTGGGCGTTGGATTCCGGGCAACCCGACGGGCAGGCATTAGCCTCGATGGCGTTCGCTTTCTCAGCCGAGAGCGCCTGTCACGCGGCAGGCCACAGCCTTCACGTCCACGGCGGGTACGGCTTCATGGAGGAATACGACATCCAGCTGTACTACCGACGCGCCAAAGGGTGGGCGACCGGATTCGCCGATCCACGACGTGAACTGCTCACCCTCGCTGACAGGCGCTTCGGTCCGGTAAGCGCAGGGGGCCACTGACACATGGACTTCACCGAACCCGCGAATTGGACCAGAATCCGCAGCGACGCAGAAGAATTCGTCGCACAAAACGTCACCCGTGAGGTGATCGAAAACGAGCGCCGCACCGGAGACGGTGCCGACCGCGAGCTGACGCGAAAGCTGGGTGAGCGCGGATGGGTCGCCCCATCGTGGCCCGTGGAGGAGGGTGGGGGCGGACTCGATCACTTTGAAACCGCTGTGCTGCTGGACGCGTTGCGCAGAGGAGGCGTCCCTACGATCGGGCCGGGGACGACGATGCTGCCTGCCAACGCAATCAGGGCTCTGGGCTCATCAGACCTCAAGGCACGAATTCTGCCGGGTGTTGCGGCCGGCGAGACTCTCATCTGTCTCGGCTACACCGAACCCGCGGGCGGATCTGATGTGTTCGCCTGCGCGACCCGCTCCGAGCGAAGCGGTGATGAGTGGATCGTCAACGGCCAGAAGATCTTCACCACGTTCGCGCATCTCGCTGACTACTGCTTTCTGTTAACCCGCTCGGAACCGGGATCCGCCGGCACCCGGGGGCTGACGATGCTGCTGGTGCCACTGGATTCGCCTGGTATCGAAATCCGGCCGGTACACACAATAGGCTTTGAACGCACCAACGTTGTGTTCTACAACGACGTGCGGGTTGCCGACGCCAACAGGATCGGCGAAGCGCACCAGGGGTTTTCGGTGATGCTGGCCGCGCTGGAGGCGGAGCAGAACGTCGCGCCGGCTTCGCGGACGGGATTGGTCGCCTCTGACGCGCTCGAGTTCACGCGCACTCATCCAGGACCGGACGGTACCGCGCTGATCAACGATCCCCTGGTGCGGGAGCGCCTGGCACACATGACGATGGAGGCCGAGGTCGCCGACCTGCTCGCACTGCGCGTGGCGTTCCTAGAGGCCGAAGGCGACAAGCCGGGCCCGGTGTCGGCGCTGTTCGGGCCGGAAAGCTATGTGCGGGCCTCGGCAGCGGCCGCCGACCTCGCCGGGGTCACGGGAATGCTCGACTGGACCGACTCGGAGGCTCCGGTCGACGGTGCACTGAACGCGCATTACCGCAGCGCGGTCGCGACGACGATCTACGGCGGTTCCAGTGAAGTGCTGCGAAGCCTGATCGTCGAGAACCGGCTCGGTCTGCCCCGGAGTCGTCCACGGCGCTAATGCCACGACCTACAGAAAGTCGCTGCCACCATCGACATTGAGGTGCGCGCCGGTCATATAGCCGTTGGTGCGCGACGCGCAGAATGCGATGACAGCGGCGACCTCATCAGGCAGGCCTAACCGGTTCAGATCCACCGACATTCCGTGTCCGCGCGCCAGCACCCCGAAGGCCGCGACCGGATCGCTGACGTCGATTTCCGCTGACGCGAGTACCGGACGCGCCCAGTCGGTGAGTATCGGTCCCGGTGCTACCGCGTTCACCAGAATCCCGTCGCCCGCCAAGGAGCGCGCGAGATTCTTCGTGACGGACACCAGTGCGCTTTTCGCCGCGGTGTAACTCACGAGTCCGGGCGACTGGTGTTGCACCGACATCGCGGTCACGTTGACGATTCGCGCCCAGTCGGCCACCCGCAGCAGCGGCAAGGCCGCTCTGACGCAGCGGACAGCCGACGTGACGCCCTGGTCGAAGGTGTCAGCCCAGTCCGCGTCGCTGAGATCCTCGATCCGTCCGTTGCCGGCAGGTCCGGCGGCGTTGATCAGGACGTTCAGGACGCCCCATCGCGTCCGCACCTCGTCGAAGACGCGTTCGATGTCGACGCCAGACGCCAGGTCTGCCGACAACTGCAACACCTCAGGACTACCGGCACACTCCGCGGCGCGGGCGGCTTCGACCAGCCGAGGCACGTCCCTTCCGATGATGCCGACCCGGCATCCTTCGCGGGCGAGACTGAGCGTGGTGGCCAGTCCGATGCCGCGAGTACCGCCGGAAATCACCGCTGTTGCGCCGCTGAACCCAAGATCCATGACGGTGGCCTCTCACCTCGGCGATCGTGTCAGCGAAATTGGCGTGCCAGCCAATCCGCACTGTCGCGCGCGGCGCACCTGGCCACCGTGCAGTCAGCGAATATGTCGAAGCCGTGCACCGCGCCGGCGTAGACGTGCAGTTCAGTCAGCACGCCGGCCTTGCACAGGCGAGCGGCGAAGTCGATCGACTCATCTCGCAGGCAGTCCGCGGTGCCGACGCTGATAAACGTCGGCGGTAGGCCGGCCAGCTCGGCAGCCCTGGCGGGCACCGCGTCCGGCGGCACATCGTCTGCTCCGTAGCGCTCGCCGAGATAGCTGCGCCAACCGAAGGCGTTGGACTGCCGGCTCCACATGGGAAGGCCGTCGAACTGGCTCGACGGAGTGGTCATGCGGTCGTCGAGCATCGGGTATTCCAGGTATGCGAATGCCGGACCACTGAGACCCCGGTCGCGCCAACGCAACCCGAGGGCGGCGGCCAGTAAGCCACCGGCACTACGTCCGGCTACGCCGATGCGGCCCGGGTCCAGCCGCAGATCGGTCGCGTGGTCGACGATGTACCTCAGTCCGTTGTCACAGTCGTCGAGCGGCAGCGGATACGGCGCCTCCGGGGTCAGTCGGTATTCAACGGTGACACAGGCGCAGGACAGCGAACGGCACCACTCGTTGAGGCGGGCGTTGTCCATGAAGCGGTTTCCGATCACCGTCCCGCCACCGTGCATCCAGTACAGGGCTGGCAAGTCACCGCTCAGATCGCGGGGACGTAGCAGGGTCATCGCGACTTCGCCGCCGAGATCAGTGGTTAGTTCGATGCATTCGATGTCGGCTGCCGGCACCGGTGCGAAGGGGGCGTTCTGCCGCATCATCGACACGGTCTCGGTGGAGAAGACGAAATCTGGCAGATTGCGAACGGCCTCACGGATTTCGGCGTCGAGTGCGTCTGGGTGCAGCGTCGGCATCAACCGCCACCCAGCATGTCCCTCGCCGCGCCGACCAGACCTCCGTCGATGCGGATGTCACATCCCGATATGAAGCCGGCGCCGTCTGATTCGAGAAAGCCGACCAGTGCGGCGACCTCTTCAGTGCGACCGGGCAGCGGGACTTCGGGGCGTTTCACGGGTGTCAACTCGACCATCACGGGAATGATGTCCTGTCGCTCGAGTTCCAATCGCCCCATCGGCGTATCGATCAGACCCGGCGAGATGGCAACGACGCGTCCACCTTTGGCGCCCCATGGTGTGGCGAGTCGTTCCGCCAACCGCATCACCCCCCGCTTGGCCAGGACATAAGCCATCGGGCTATCGATGGGTTGACCCAGCGCCTGCTCGATGGTGGTGAAC
>JAVHWG010000382.1:0-3750 GCA_032159965.1 Mycobacterium sp. | reverse complement strand
GACTGCTCCTCGACGCGCACGAGCGTCACCATCGTGCGCGTCTTCCCGCGGGTCGTGGACGTGGCGCGGATCCAGACCTTGCCGTCGCCGTTCGCGTCGTACGCAGGCTGCGTCAGCGTCGTGGCGTCGGAGTAGAAGTTCGGCGACCCGTTGACGCCGTCGTCACGGATGACCGTCTGCCAGGTGGCACCGGTGGCGTCGGGGGAGGCGATCAGGGCGCTCAGCGCGCTCGCGTTCGGGCAGCGCGCGCCTGTGGACGCCTGCGTGCAGGCCGGGTACGGCGTGGCGGTGCTGCCGGTCCCCGGCCAGTCCTGCGACAGCGCGAAGATCTGCGCGTTGAGCGCGGCCTCGGTGAGGTTGAACGCCGTCTCGCGCTTGCGGGTCGCCGCGCCCTGACGGGTCTGGCCGTCGATATAGGTCGCCAGGCTGAGGACCGTCCCCAGCATGATCGTCATCAGCAGGATGGCGGTGATCAGCGCCCACCCGCGGTCGTCGGTAACACGGTCTCGCAGGCTCATGGCACTTGGACGCTCTTTGTCGCGGAGTCGCCTTCGAGCCCGGCGGGATCGAAGACCAGAAGCTGGATGGCGTGGGTCGAATGCGGGGCGACGGCGTACGTGTACGTGATCCCGGTCCCGTTCTGGATCTTCAGGCCGTTGTCCACCCAGACGTATTTCAGGCCCTGGCCCTCGGGGTCATACGAGGGCGAGCCGTTCAGCACGATCGCCGTCGCGCCGCTCACTGCGTAGGTGAAGTCGGCCACGGGCACCGCGTTCTGGTTGCGCAGGAAGACGCCGGAGGTGAGGTGGGTCTCGCTCGGCCGGTGGACCGGGTCGAGATCCGTGAAAACGTCGACGTGGACCGAGTTGATGTCTGCCAGCGCAGTCGAGTTGAACCCGAACAGCGGCCGATCCTGTCCGTTGTAGCGGTTGGTCAGGTTCTGGGCGAGCACGGTCGACGTGTTCCAGCCCGTTCCCGGGCACGCGGACGTGTCCGGCACCGCCGGGGTGGTGCTCGTGGTCCACCTCTGTTCCTGCATGTAAAGCCGTTCGTCGGCCGGCGTCGCCGAGTTCAGGCACCAGCGCACGCGCTTGATGTTCGCCGCGTTGGTGCCCGTGTTGGGCCCGACGGAGTCAACCGTCTGGAAGACGAGGTCGTAGGCCGTCGCGACGTCCACCGCCCGCGGCAGCTCGATCGTCGGACTGGCGAGGTTGCGGAGGTCGCGCACGAGACGGTCCACCGAGGTACGGGCGGAATCCTGAGCGGCGCTGCGGTCGATGTTGCGCCTGCTGAGCAGGTCGAAGTTCTGAAACGTGACGAGCGTCGCGCCGAGGATCCCGGCGAACAACGACATGGCGACGAGCATCGGGATCAGCCCGAACTCCCCGCGCTCGCTCGCGAGCCGGGGCATCACTGGGTCACCCCGATGCCCAACGGCCGCGACTCCGTCAGCCTCGAATCGACTGCGACCACCCAGTACGTGTGGACGTCGCCGCCGGTCCCAGAGTCGACGTAGCTCAGCTGCGAGTTGTTCGAGGTGCGGTCGTAGAGATCGCCGACGAAGTCGGTGCCGTCGCGATAGATGCGGTAGTAGAGGATCTGGTCGCCGGCATCCGGATCGGTCGACGCGTCCCACTTCAGGACTGTGTTCTGACCGGACTTGCTGGCAACCAGCCCACCGGGGACCGACGGCGCAGTGTCCACCGCCGGGACCGTGAAGTCGGCTGTCGCCTGACCTTCGCGCTGGTTGCCCGCGGGGTCACGGTCGACGGCCCTCACGTAGTACAGGACCTGGCCCGCGGGCATGCTCGTGTCGATGCAGCGGGTCTGCGTGGGGGAGATGTTGCAGACCAGCTGGTCGGAGCCGGAGCCGCTCTGGGGCTTGCGATAGACGTGGTAGGCCTCGACGTCACGTTCGGCGTTCGCGTCCCACTCGAGGTAGCCGTTGGCATCGTTGCGCCCCGCGTCGAAGTTCGTGGGCGGATAGGGAACGCGCCGGTTGACGACCAGCGTGCGCGCCTTCGCCGTCCCCGCCTGACCGAACGAGTCGAAGCCCTTGGCGGATACCAGGTAGGTGCCGTCGAGGACTTCGTCGACGTTGGGCGTCGTCGAAGGCGGGAGGCTCACAGGCCCGAGGTCCCAGGAGAAGGCCCACGAGGTGCCCGAACCGGTCGCCGAACCCTGTGCCGTGCCGTCCACGTACCACGCGACCGCCGCGGGGACGGCGTTCAGCGTCACTCCGAAGCCGATGATGCGATCGGCCGGCAGGACCACGGGCTGGGACCCGCTCGTCTGCGTCAGCGGCGCTGAGACAGCCGGCGCCGCGGACAGCCCGGGGTTGGCCACCGTCGTCGACTCCAGGGCGTAGCGCGAGCCCAGGCCGCGATTCCAGCGGACGTCGACCACGATGCGCTTGTAGTCGTTGGGGTTGGTGTCGGTGCCCGAGCAGTTGCTGCACGGTCCACCCGACGTGTCGACGAGGCCGTCGACGGCGCCGTCGAAGTTGAGATCGATGCCGCAGTCGCCGATCGCGACGGACCCGGCAGGCGCTATGCCCGCCCCCGCGATGCTCCCGCTCCGACCGAGGTAGGTCGCGCACTGCGCCGCCGTGGTCGCACCGGTGCCGCTGCGGCAGTACCCCGCCGACTCATGCGGCCCCGTCTGGTCGTTGACATCGTCGACCGAGCACGTACCGACCGCGATGGTGAAGTTGATGTTGTGCCGGCGCACGGTCCAGCCGGTCGCCGTCATCGTCGAGTCGGCAAGACCCTGCTGCGCCTCGATCCGAGAGACGATCGAGGTCTGCGTGAGCTGGTCATACGGGATCGACTGTGCCGCCTCGATCACCTCGCGCTGGAGGGCGACTCCCTCCTCGCGCGCCCTGTTGGAGTAGCTGACCCCGTCCGCCTGGACCACGACGCCCAGGACACCGAGCACGCCCGTCAGCAGGATTGCTGCGGCGACCATCACCTCGATGATCGTGAAGCCGTCCTCGCTGCGGCGCGAGTAGGGCGATGGGCGACGGGGACCTGCCATTGCACCTCGTTCTTCGGCCGGCAGGCCCGGAACCTGAGGCCGTGCATGCACGCGGTCAACGAACGGGCGACAAACCGTGCATTAACCACAGCGGGCGGGCCCGAGGGCCCGCCCGCAAGGTCAGCTTGTGGAGCTGGTGGCTACCAGCTGCCGCTGGCCTTGCAGCCGCCGACGTTGACGGTGGTGCACGTACGCGAGATGACGCCGGTGGTGCCGTCCCGCGCGATCATGAAGGCGTTGCCCGACTGGGAGTGCCCGGTAACGAGGTACCCCGAGGTCCCAACGGCCGAGACCTCGACCTGCCCCGCGCCGGTGCCAAGGTTGAGACCGGTCTGGGTCAGGTTGGCGGTCTGGCAGGACGAGTAGTCCTGGGTGTCGGCGAAGCACGACTCGACATGGGAGACCAGGTTGCGGGCATCCGACTTGGCGGAGGCGTCCTGGCCCTTCTTCTGCTGACCAAGGAACGTCGGCAGGGCGATCGCGGCAAGAATGCCGATGATCAGGATGACGACGAGGAGCTCCACCAGCGTGAAGCCATCCTCGTTGTTGGCGCGCGAACGCAGGGACTGCAGCATGTTTCCCTCCAAGGGAGAAACTGAGTTGACATTCGCCAGCGCCTTGACCGAGACGGCAACCCGGCTCCCTCCGGTGAGACTGGAGGTCCGTGGCTTTGCGCCCCGCCCTCACGAGCGGTTTGCCCCTTCGCCTTGGCTC
>JAVHWG010000379.1:0-11727 GCA_032159965.1 Mycobacterium sp. | reverse complement strand
GACCGTACCGGGTTGAAAGACTTCCGCTTTGGTGTACCCGCTGACGTCGTGGGTCACCTCGAACCGGCCGAAAGCGCCACTGCCCTTGGCATGTGGCTGCCGCTCCGGCACCCGCTCCCGGTTGAACGCCGCCATCTGCTCGATCAGGTAGTGATCGTGCAGCAAAATCGGTCCGTCGGCGCCGATAGTCAGCGAATGCTCGTCGCTCTCAACCGGGATGCCGGCATCGTTCGTCGTCGGGGTGGGTTGTACATCGGTCATCATCGTGCCTTTCCAGAGGTGGAGTGACGGGTGTTTACCGGCCGCGGAGGCATTGGTCCATCCATGTCCGGCACTGTGTAGAGGCTTCGGTCGAGCAATTCCCCGATTCGCAGCAAAAGTGGCGTGAGTAATCTCGTCATGTCCGTTGCCTTCCTTGTGGCGCGGGCCACCGCGCCCGGTCCAACTGGCGCCGCCGCGCGACTGCCCCTGCACGGCAGGCCATTCCGTCGCGAAGCGGCGGTATGGTCATGAGCCGCTTGATGGAGGAGGTCAGCGCTGACACATCCCCTTGGTGGTAAACGAGTCCTGCGCTTGACGGCACGACTAGCCGCGCGGTCATCGGATCCATGGGAGCGACTACCGCCCGCCCGGCGGCCAGCACGTCCAACAGCGCGCGTGGACCGGATGCGGCGCTCAGCACGACGAGGTCGGCCGCGCTGATGACGTCGGACCACAGCAGCGCGGGAGAGGTATCGAGTAGGTGCACCCGGGTTGCGGCACCGCGTGGCACGGCCCGCAGCGCGGCCGTGCGGTGGGCTCCTGTCCCGAGCAGGACAAGCTGGGCGCGGCAGGTCCGCTGCAGAATAGTGAACGCGGCGGCCAGATGATGTGCATGGGTGACGTCGTCGAACGGACCGATGGCGACGATGGTCGGCAGGTCGGCCAGGCCGAGATCTGTTCTCGCCGCCGACGGGTCGGAGGCGCGGCCGGAGATCACCGCGATGTCGGGGTGCATGGTCTCCGCAGTGGAGTACGCAAGAGTCATCGGACGACCTCCGCCCGGATCACTTGTCGCCGGGGTTCTGCACGAGGAACACCACGCCGGCGGTAATACCGCCGAGGATTTGTGCGATCAGATACACCCAGAGCGTCTGCCAGGCGAACATGTCCATTACCGCGGCACCGAGCGTGACCGCAGGATTGAATGCGCCGCCGGAGATCGTGCCCACCGTGAAGACACCGGCCACGACCGTGAATCCGATTGCCAAGCCGTAGAACGAATTGTCCGGGTGGCTGTTGCTTGTCGCCACGTTGAGCATCACGTAACACAGGGCGAAGGTGAAGAGGAGCTCCACAACGAACGCGGCCAGCAGCGTGTGACCGCCGAGCGTCATCGTCGTTCGTCTTGATATCTCCACCGGGTCGACGATCCTGGTCACGGCTAGCGCCGCGAGCAGCCCGGCGCCGATCTGAACGATCCAGTAGGCGATGGCATCCCGGAATGTGATTCGGCGGCGTACGAGTACTGCCAATGTCACCGCCGGGTTGTAGTGCCCACCCGAGATATGGCCGCCCGCATAGATCATCACCATCAGCGCCGCACCGATAGCCAGCGGGGCCATTGCGTTCGCGCTTGCCACGGCGGCGCCTACGGTGAAGACCAGAAAGAACGTCCCGATCGCCTCGACGGCATATTTGGAGCCGGCTCGAGGCCCGCTCGTCTCATCGGAGGTCGGTTGGTCGTCAACCGCGTGCTTCGGCGATTGATCTGTGATGAGAGCCATGTTCAAAGGCTTGCTCGATTCGCAGCCGATGTCGTCAACGCTGACGCCCATCCGTCGTCCCCGCCACCCTCAACGTCCACATACCTGCCAGCTGCAAAAGTGCAATTTTGGCTAACTTTCTAGGTTCGGGAGGGGCACTATGTCATGAGGCGGTCGGCCGGACCGTAGTCGCAGGACAGGATTCACGGTGGAGTCAACACAGGCGGCAATGCCCGACAACGCGAACCACGGGCCTGCGACGACAGCGAGGCGCGTCGTAATCGCAGACGACGATGTGCTGCTGCGTGAAGGACTGGCTAGCTTGCTCGACCGCTCGGGCTTCGACATCGTCGGTCAGGCCGGCGACGGCGCAGAACTGGTCGCGAAGGTACGGCAGACGATGCCCGACCTCGTCTTGGCCGATATCCGGATGCCGCCGACCCACACGGTCGAGGGACTCGACGCGGCGCGGGTGATCCGCGAGGAATTTCCCAACATCGGGATCCTTGTGCTGTCAGCGCATGTCGACGTCGAGCATGCGATGGAGCTCCTCGCCAGTGGGCGAAGCATCGGCTATCTGCTCAAGAGCCGGGTGACCGATGTCGCAGACTTCGTCGACACGTTGGAGCGCATCGTCAAGGGCGCATCAGTCGTCGACCCCGCGCTGGTACGGGAGTTGGTGTCGGCGCAGCGGCGCGACGACCCGCTGGCGGCACTCAGCCCGCGTGAGCAGGAGGTGTTGGCCTTGATGGCGGAAGGACGCTCCAATGCTGGTATCGCACACAGGATTTGGGTCACAGAAGGCACCGTGGAAAAGCACGTCCGCAGCATCCTCACCAAGCTCAATCTGCCCGAGACAGGCGATGATCACCGGCGTGTGCTAGCGGTGGTCGCCTTCCTCGAGGCCCGCTGACTGCCGGACCAGATCGCGGATGGCCTCAGTCGTCAATCCGGACTTAGCCAAGAAGCCGGCTGCGGGGCTGCCGGCGATCATGTCGGCGAAATCCTGCTCAGCGTGAGTCGATACCAAGATCACGGACATGCGCGCCGAGTCTCGCGCGTCGGCCAGCTTTTCAGCGAGCTCGAAGCCGCTCTCCCCTCCGAGGTCGAGATCGACCAGGGTGACATCCGGGCGCAGCTCGTCAAAGTGCCGAAGCGCGTCCGCGATCGTCGAGGCCACGCCAACGACCGTGATGCCGTCGCGCTCAAGCAGGGTCCGCGCGGCGGCGACGAATTCGGGGCTGTCGTCGACGATCAGGCAACGCACGACGAAACTCTCAAGTCCATTCCGTCAGCATTCCAGTCCCACATGGACTTATGCATACCCGCTAACTGCAGTTTACCTACGCATTAGCGGTCTTGGCGGCTACCCGGGACACCGATGATGCAGGTGGCGGGCAGTAGTGATGGCCGCCAGCCAGGGCGACAAGTGTGTACCGAGCGGCAATCGTGGAAAGCACCGACACCGTCGAGAAACCCGAGTGCGGAGAACAGAGAAGAGATTTGGGAGGGCTCGTGAAGACAACCATCTTGGGGCGCAGCGGACTTCATGTGTCGCGCATAGCCTTCGGTACCTGGCAGCTCGGCGGTGAATGGGGTCAATTCGACGAGGATGGCGCCATCGCGGCGATCCGACGTGCCCGGGAGTTAGGGGTCAATTTCTTCGACACGGCGCAGGGGTACGGCTTCGGAGCATCCGAGCATATCCTCGGCAAGGCACTTCGCCAGGAACTAACTACGGAGCGCGAAGCGGTGGTGATCGCCACGAAGGGAGGCCTGCGTAGGACCGACAGGGGCCTGGTGCGCGACGACAGCCCCGAGTGGCTGCGCCGAGGCGTGGACGCCAGCCTGACCGCCCTGGGAGTCGACCACATCGACCTGTACCAGGTGCACTGGCCCGACCCCAACGTGCCCGCGGCCGAAACGGCGGGCGCTTTGGGCGACTTGATCACCGAAGGAAAGATCGGCCACGTCGGTGTGTCCAACTACAACACCGCCCAGATGGAGGAGTTCTCCGCGACGCTCGCCGTTGAGACGCTGCAGCCGCCGTATCACCTATTTCGTCGCGAGATCGAACACGAGATCCTGCCGTACTGCCGCGCGCACGACATCGGGGTCCTGGTGTATGGGCCGTTGGCACACGGGATGCTGACCGGAACGCTCAACGCGCACACCAGGTTCGACGACGATGACTGGCGAAGCGCAAACGCGACATTCCTGGGTGCCACCTTCCGGCACAACCTCGCCACGGTGCGCGCATTGGAGATCTTCGCGGCCAGCCTCGACATCACCGTCAGCCAGCTGGCCATCGCCTGGACCTTGGCCAACCCCGCGGTGCACGTCGCCATCGTCGGCGCCCGCCAACCAGGCCACGTGGCGGACAGCGTCCGCGCCGCCGACGTGTCGCTCAGCGACGCCGACCTCGACGCAATCGACAAGATCATGACGTCCGCCACACCAGTGGGCGGACCATCGCCCGAAGGCATGCCGTGACCAAGCCACCGTTGGTCGTCGCCGTGTTGGGCACTGGGACGATGGGTGCCCCGATGGCCCGCAACCTGACTGGCGTCGGTTACGACGTCCGGGTCTGGAACCGTACTGCGGCCAAGGCCCAGGCCCTAGTCGCTGATGGCGCACACTGGGCCGCCGATCCGGCGGACGCCGCGGCAGGCTGTGACGTGCTCATCACGATGCTCAGCGACGGTGCGGCGGTCGAACAGGTGCTGACTGGCCGGGGCGGCGCCTTCTCTACGCTTCCCGACGGCTCGATATGGATCCAAATGAGCACGGTCGGTATCGAGTGGTCGGACCGCCTGGCGGCGCTGGCCTCTTGGCGTGGCATTACGTTCGTCGATGCCCCTGTATCGGGCAGTTCCGTTGCCGCAGAACATGGCGACCTCATCATCCTTGCGTCCGGTGCCGCTTCGGTCCGGTCCCAGGTTGGGCCGATCTTTGATGTTCTGGGGGGTGAGACGGTGTGGCTCGATCATCCAGGGGATGGCAGCCGGCTCAAGGTTGCTCTCAACAACTGGCTAGCAGTTCTGGTCGAGGGGATGGCCGAAACTATTGCGTTGGCAGAAACGCTCGGGCTCAATCCACGTCTGTTCCTGAACACCGTTTCTGACGGACCGATGGCTTCGCAGTACGCGATAGACAAGGGCGAGGCGATGCTGAACTCCGAGTTCACGCCCGGTTTTCCGCTCCGTCATGCGACGAAGGACGCCGAACTTGCTGTGAGCGCGGCTCATTCGCACGGCATGCAACTGGCGCTCACCAAGGCGTTGCTCCCCCGCTGGTATGCGGCGATCGCAGATGGCCACGGGGCCGACGACGTGGCCGCCGCAATCACCGCCGCGGCGCCGTCGGCCTCGCGCCGTAAAGTCGGTGCCGCATGACCCTGTTCGTTGGTGCTGAGATGCACAATGGCGTAACACCTCTACTGACACAGTCGCGTGCGCCGAACTTGGCCAACCGGCTGAACTGGTTACGCGCTGGGGTGCTCGGTGCCAATGACGGAATCGTGTCGACCGCTGGCCTGGTGGTCGGCGTGGCCGCAGCCACACGCGTGACGTCGGCGATCTTCACCGCGGGATCGGCTGGCCTCGTCGCTGGCGCGGTCTCGATGGCGCTCGGTGAATATGTCTCGGTAAGCGCGCAACGTGACACTGAGCGGCGCTTCGGCATCGGCTCGGGTGGTGTGCTGTCCAACCCCTGGCAGGCTGCGCTGTCATCGGCGATTGCGTTCACGCTCGGCGCTGTCCTTCCGCTCGTAGCAATTCTGCTGCCTCCTGTCGCATTCCGTGTACCGGTGGCGTTTTTGGCGGTGTTGATCGCCCTCGCATTAACCGGGACGATCAGCGCCGCCCTCGGTGGCGTAGGCAAATCGCGAGCCGTTCTTCGAGTGGTAGCCGGCGGTGCCGCTGCGATGCTCGTGACGTATGGCATCGGGCAATTCCTCGGCACCGCAGTCTAAAGTGCACCACGGTTCGGGGCCGTCGCTGGCGAGTCCGCCGATATGATCAAGTGTGCGGCCTGTTCCAGTCCGCAACGATTAAGGTGAGCTGGCGTAATGGCGTGGAAGTGGCCGCGGCTGCCCGGCTGGTCCTCGTTGAGGCCAGGTGTGCTGACGGCACGCAGTGAATCTGGTGGGTGCGCGGGCGAGTCCTCGACGCGTCCCCGGTTGTTGTCACTGCTGGTGCGCCCGTCGACGCCTCCTCTATGGCTGGGCGTCGTGGTGGCCGCCGCATTCATCGCGGTGGAAACCGTGCTGGTGCAGGAGCTCAAGCAGCTGGCTCCCGGGACTTCTTTCGGTGCTCTTTTCTTGTTAGGCGTGCTTGTGGTTTCGGCGCGGTGGGGATTCGGCCTCGCGGTGACAACGACGCTCGCAAGCGCGGTCGTCTACCTTTATATCCATCTTGAGCCCGCGGGCGGTCTCCTTCCCGCCAGGGCACGGGATTGGGCGGCGATGGTGATATTTCTGCCCATCGCGTTGTTGGCCAACGTCCTGGCAGGGCAGGCCCGACTGCGCGCCGTGGAAGCGGATCAACGCCGCCGTGAAGCTGAGGCGCACCGCGACCAACTGCGAGTGCTGGCGGATCAGCAGGCCGCGTTACGGCGGGTTGCCACCCTTGTTGCCCGCGGCGTAGCGGCGTCGGAGGTGTTTATAGCCGTGGCCGACGAGTTGGCGCGGTGCTTGGGCGTCTCTCACGCCACTCTCGTCCGCTACGAGTTGGGCGGCACGGCCACATTACTCGCCGGCCACCACCAGCCTCACGACGTGAAGTTCCGTGTAGGCGAACGGTTTTCGCTTCAGGACGAGACGGTTTCGTCGATGGTGTATCACACAGGCCGGGCCGCCAGAATGGATAGTCACGCCGGCGCCGCGGGTCCTAGCGCCGCGTACATTCGCAAGTTGGGTCTCCGCTGCGGAGTGGGAGCACCGATTGTCGTGGACGGACACGTGTGGGGTGCGGCCATCATCGGCTCATCACGTCCAGGGCCGCTGGCCGCCGATTCCGAGAAGCGGGTCGGCGACTTCGCCGATCTTGTCGCAACCGCGATTGCCAACGCCGAGACGCGGACACAACTCGCGGTCTCACGCGCCAGGATCGTCGCGGCAGGAGATGAAGCTCGCCGCCGTTTGGAGCGCGACTTGCACGACGGCGCCCAGCAGCGGCTCGTCTCGCTGGCCCTCCAGGTGCGCACCGTGGAAACGTCAGTGCCGTGGGAACATACGGAGCTGAAAGAACAGATGTCTGACATCGTCAAGGATTTGATCGGTGTGTCCGAGGAGCTCCAAGAACTGTCCCGCGGTATTCACCCGGCAATCCTGTCGCGAGGCGGATTGGGGCCAGCTCTTAAGACCCTCGCCCGCCGGTCCGCCGTCCCGGTCGAACTACACCTCGCTGTCGACCGTCGCCTGCCCGAGGCGGCTGAAGTCGCCGCCTACTACGTCGTGGCGGAGGGATTGACGAATGCGGCCAAGCACGCCCGCGCCTCGCACGTAGATGTGACCGTGGACGTCGAGGCGGCCGCACTGCACCTCCTGATTCGCGACGACGGGGTAGGCGGCGCCGACTCGGGCAGGGGATCCGGAATTGTGGGCCTACGCGACAGGGTCGAGGCACTCGGCGGCACGATGCAGGTGTCGAGTCCGCCCGGTGGAGGTACTTCGCTGAAAGCGACGGTCCCGTTCGATCTTGCTACCTCGAGTGCCAGCCGGTGAGTGCTGGCGTCGCCTTATGAGGTCGCCGACCACTACCGATGTCCACCGCCGCGATGGGCGCCGTCAAAATAACTGCCTTCCCAATAGGGATACTGAGGCGAGTACTGGACACTGCCCGGGGAGTCGTTGATTTGAACGTTGCCCGGTGACTGGCACTCTGTGTCGCTGCTGATACTGGCACACGATTGGGTAGCTGGATCGGGGGCCGCTGGATCGGCCATGGCCGTCGGCGCGACCGCGACGGCAACCGCGGCAACGCCCGTCGCCAAAAGTGTTGTGGTGTAAGTCATCCGGATACGCATCGCGGCACTCTTTCTACTCGTAGACCAAGTCATCGGTTCGACTCAACACCAGACTCGCCCTCGGGAGGCGACCTGTCATTGGTGCTGACTCCCGACATGAGGGGGCCGCCAGCACGAAATTGTGCCTAGCTGTCAGCAGGCACCCGGAGTCGACGCAATAGAGCGGAGTCGGCCAACTCCGGGGTGACGTCTGGTGATCGCCCGATCTCCAACCGGTTCGATTGGCTGGAGGCGGGCCAAGCTGGTTCGGCGCACGCCCACCGGCGACGAAATCAGCGATCAGATGGGCAGCACTCGCGAGATGGTCGCTGGCGAGGTCAGTGAAGCTCACCGAGGACGCCGACGAGGCGGGCGCGGGGTCGTAACGTTCGTGGCCATCCTGGGCGTTCTTCACGACAGAATGATGCGTAGATCACCCCGGAGGGTGCGTAGCGGACTTGCACGATCTCGTTGAGATCGCCGCCGGCAAACATATCGATGTAGCCGGTGTCCCAGCCGTGTGGATACAGGGGTTGCGCCGCATCGTCGACGCGTCCGCCGGTGAACACCGGTGACGTGGCGGTGGGATCGAGTGTTTCGGCCAGATACCCGTGATAGGTGTGGCCGTCCTCAGTGCCGTAGTAGGCGATGGCTACTGCACCGTGGGGGCCGGTGGCCAAGGCGCTGTAGCGGACTCGTTTGACGCGAGGCGCCGAGACAACGACCGGTTGCGACCATGTCACACCGTGATCGGCTGACCACGCAAAACGTAGCAGGTCGCTGGCGTCCGGCCACAGGGCGTAGAGATTGCCGCGATCGTCCAGGGCGAATGGTTCGCCGATCACATAGTTCGGATTGATCAACCCCACTTGCAGAATGTTGTGATAGACGAGTAGCTCGGTGCTCGGAATGTCGTGGATCTGCCAGGTTTCTGCGTCGTCTCCACTGATCGCGATGCCGAGCCGGGGGCCGCGGCGGAATCCCAGAAAAATCGTGCCGTCCTCGGCGACGACGCCACTGCCGAAGATCACCCATTCACGTCGATCCAGTCCGTGCTGGCGCGGTTTGAGGCTGATGCGGCTGCAGGCGGACCAGGTTTCGCCGTTGTCATAGGAGCGGTAGATGCCTTGATATTTCGGGAACAGGAAGGGGAAGAACCTGGTCGAAATGGGTACCGGCGCGGAGAAGTACAAAACACGGGCGGAGTGGCCCTTCGTCATCGACGGGCCACCGTAGAGTTTGCCCCAGTCGACAGCGGCCCGGGCGATGGTGCTGTGCTCCCAGTTGTCGCCGTGGTCGTCACTCCAGCTCAGGTGAAACCCCCGACCTGGAGGCATCACGCCGAATGCGGCGGTGTAGAAGAAGAGCCGTTGGCTATCGGGGTCGAGGTGAAGGTACGGTTGTGGGCGGCCATGGTGTCTACCGTCGGGGCCCTCGATGATGCAAGGCTGCCAGGACTTCCCCTCGTCGCGTGAGCGCAGAACTGTCGCGCCGCTGTCAGTGAATGCCGGCGCGAAGAAGATGGTGCCGTCCTTGGCGATCACCAGGCAGCTTTCGGCCGAATCGAAGCCGGTCTCATCTAAGCCCGTGGTCTTTTCTGGCTTGACGTCCGATGACTGGCTCGAAGACGAACCAGCTCGATAGACGTTCGAGCGGTCAGTTGCATGCAAAGGAGAATCCTCAATCCGGATTCGTAAAATCAGCGCAATGACGATGGCAGCAAGGTTTCATTGCAGCAATTACGTTGCTTAGTCTAAGAATGCGAAGTTCCAGCTAGCGGCAGGGTGGAATGGGTGTCAGCCGTGACGACACGGGCTTGTTTGACCGCCAGGATGAAGGCGTAAAGCCAGATTGGCGCCCGAACAGGAGAGAACACCATGAAAAGAATTGTCGCATATATCCCACCATGGTTGGCCGCGGCCGCTGTGGGTGGGGTACTCCTCTTTGCGCCAGTGGCTAGCGCCGCTCCCGGCGATGTGGCCCCTTCGCCCTCGAACCCCACGCCGGCCGTGAGTGGAGGAGATCCGGACGTGTCATTCGGTGTCAATGCGCCCGGCGACGAGGTGCCTTACGACCCCTACATCAAGAACCCCGGCGGCGGTGTCGACCTGGCTTCCTGATCCGAACTTGCCCTCAGCCCGCTGGTTTGGCCGGGGACAGCATCAGCCGCGCTGGGCGGCGATCTCTTGGTCGAGGCTGAAGATCTGCACGGAGGCTGACTTCCCTTTCAGGACATGGGATCCGCGGTCGGTGAGAGTCCGGGCGGTCGAGTATTCAGGGCGTCGACGGTGTGGTGGGTGAGCAGGATCGCGTCGCCGGTGGTCTTTGGTGAGCTGCTCGACGCGGGCTGCGACGTTGAGGGTGTCCCCGATCAGGGTGAACTCCAGTTTGCCTGCCCCGCCGATGGTCCCAGCAAATTACTCACCGGTGTTGATGCCGATGCGAAGTTCGCCGCCGAATCGTTCGCGACAGGCGGTCAATCAATACCGTCGCTCACCGCCGCATCGGCATGATCCGCACGATCGTTCGGTGTGCCGAACACCGCCAGCGCCCCATCGCCGAGGAACTTGTCCATCCAGTCAGCCACCACCTGCCCGAGAAAACCTTGATCGGCGTGACACGACTCGCATGCGCCGTCAGCGTCACTCCCGCACCTGGCGTGTGACGAGGCCGGTCGTGAACCGAGAATCGATGATGCATCGCGAATCGACCTGCTCGCCGTCCCGTTCGTCGCCGTAGTAGGTCCGAAATCCTTCGACGACCGTGTGCTCGCCTGCTGAGTCCGTATGAGTGACTGTCGTTGTGCCTTCAGCCGTTCGGGTGACGGTGAACCATTGACCGGACTCGGGATCTTGGATGGTGTCGCCCTCTTGTATTTCTGTCAGCGGCACCTGCTCTGTGGCGTGTTCTGAACTCATGGTCCTCCCAGATCGGTGCTGTGGGTCGGGCATCCCGGCGCACCGTGAGGATCTCCCGCCAGCGGCACTGCGTCAATCACAGGTTTTACCCGGCCGCGCTCGGTACGGCTACGGGAAAAGCGATGCCTTGGCTGATGGTTCCGCGACTCCTGCCACTGTCCACGCGGACACATCGCTGAGGCGGATTCGCAAGGAGTCATGCTCGACGACGGTGCCTGCGACATAACACCGCGCTCTGCGCAAGTGAATGAAGACCCTTGGCTGCTCGGCTTCGAGGGATCCGAAGCGGCCGGCGACGTCCTCGGCATCGTTCTTGTCGAAGAATTTGGCTACATAGTGTCCGAAGTACGCGCTGGGCACTGTTATCCCCGTCGCCACACCCCAGGGCAAGTACAGGGTCACTTCGATGCTGACGGCATCGGCTTCCGCGTCGATGTGACGAAGGATCACGTCTTCCCCGCCGTTGCCGGAGTCAGGTAGCACCATGTCGGGCATCGTAGGACATTTGCTGCTCTCGACGCCATCAAAATCTATAGTGGCGGCTGTAGACATTCAGCGTTGCGTCGGATAGAGTGTCTCGCATTAGAAGCAGAGGGTGACGGCACGGGAGATGACGAACTACCCGTGATGCAGTGAAGATTGGCCGGTCAGAAACGACCGCCGCTAGTGAAGTACAGGGAAGTGCGGTTCCCCGCACACGGCAGAGGAAGGAGGAGTTACCGTCGGATCGCCCGTGGCTGCACCGGGCCGATACCGCAGTTTCATAGCAGTGTCGTAGATGGTAGTGATCTCCTCAGGGCCGGTGGCCCCGGTGGCGATTCGATAGCCCCGGGGCGCCGGTCCTTCGCCGTATTGAGTGTTGATTCAGCCGCCTTCGGGCTCCGAAAGGTGTTGAGATACCAGCGAAGAACGATTCCACCGTCGACTCGAATGACAAGATCGATGACGAGGACTACCCCGCCTACAGCATGGGTAGCGCCGCCCAGATCCTAGGCACCACGCCTCGGTTCCTACGCAGCCTCGACGAGGCGAATCTACTCACACCGCAGCGCTCCGAG
>JAVHWG010000326.1:0-4779 GCA_032159965.1 Mycobacterium sp. | reverse complement strand
TCGACTTCCCCGGCAGGAAGCAAGCGTGCTGCCTTCAAGTCCAGCAGCGTCGCAGCGACCACCAGGAACGCCGTCGTCTCATCCAGTTCAAGTTGCGCGCCAATGGCTTTCGTATAGGCGATGAACTCGTCGGTGACTTGGTGCAGGGCCACCTCGGTGACGTCGAGACGGTGGGCGAAGATCAACTGCAGGAGGAGGTCGAAGGGTCCCTCGAAGTTGCTGAGCCGAACGTGAAAGCCTGCGTCCTGAGCCGATTCGGTGGCCGTCACGCGCCGCCGAATCGGTCGATCACCTCGCGGGCCAGCGACCGATACGCCTGTGCCCCACCGGACTTCGGCGCCCAAGTAATAATCGGCTCACCGGCCACGCTGGTCTCGGGGAACCGGACAGTGCGGGTGATGACGGTGTCGAACACAAGATCGCCGAAGCGCTCCACGACGCGCGCCATCACCTCACGAGCATTGACCGTGCGGGTGTCGAACCGGGTGACCACAATTCCGGTGATGTTCAACCGCGGGTTCAACCGGTCCCTGACCTTGTCGACGGTGTCGGTCAACAGGGCCAGCCCGCGCAGCGAAAAGTACTCGCACTCGGTGGGAATGACGACACCCTCCGAACAGGCAAGGCCATTGACCGTCAGCAGGCCCAGCGACGGCTGGCAGTCGATCAGGACGTAGTCGTACCGGTCGAGGACGGGGTGCAGCGCGCGCCCGAGCGCCTGTTCGCGGCCGACCTCGTTGACGAGCTGGATCTCCGCCGCCGACAGATCGATGTTGCTTGGTGCAAGATCCATGTGGTTGACGCGGGTGTGCAGGATGACGTCGTCCATGGACACGTGTGACTCGACGAGGACGTTATGGACCGTCTTCTCCAGTTCGTGGTGCGGCACCCCGAGCCCCGCGGACAGGGCGCCCTGCGGATCGAGGTCCACCAACAGCACGCGTCGCCCGAACTCGGCCAGGCTCGCGCCGAGGTTGATCGTCGAGGTGGTCTTGCCGACGCCGCCCTTCTGGTTGCACATCGCGATCACCTTGGCCGGCCCGTGCGAGGTTCTGGGCTTGGGCTCAGGGATCGCCCGCGGCGGTCGGCCGGTGAGGCCGATGCCGGCGTGATCGGCGTCGTCGCTCACGCCGAACTCTCGCGTCGCAGGGTCACGGACATCCGGGCAAGCTTAACGGGGTGATCGCTCCCCCACCGGCAGACCCGCAAGCAGATGCCGTCTGCTTTAGCCGGCACCTGCCGTCACGGCCAGGAAGCAGCGGCCGCCGAAACCCGTAGGCTGCCCACCGTGAGCTTGATGCCGAAAGTGCCGTTCCTCCGCCGGTCCGTGTGGCGGCTCGCGCTGGGTGCCCGCAACATCAACACCACTGGCCAGGTCGGTGACGGCCGGGAGGCCGCAGCTGCGGACTACGTCTGCAACCGCGCCCGCAGCGGGGACATCGACGACGTCATTGCCACCTTCGACAAGTTCGCCTACGAGAAATCCCTTCTCATCAACATCGGGGACGAGAAAGGTGTGCTGCTCGATGCCGCGATCCGAGCAGCCGACCCGGCGACGGTGCTGGAACTGGGCGCCTACTGCGGATACAGCGCACTGCGGATGGCGCGGGCCGCGCCTACCGCGAAGGTTTTCTCGGTGGAACTCTCCGGCGCCAACGCTGAGATCGCTCGTCGCATCTGGGCGCACGAAGGCGTCGAGGACCGTCTGACGTGCGTCGTCGGGACCATCGGCGACGGCGGCGAGACACTCGACGCACTGACCACTACACACGGCTTCACGACGGGTGGGCTCGACTTCGTGTTCGTCGACCACGACAAGAACGTCTATCTCGACGACCTGCTGAGCATCGTGGCGCGCGGCTGGCTTCATCCGGGGTCCGTCGTCGTTGCGGACAACGTTGGGATGCCCGGTGCGCCGAAGTACCGGGCGTACATGCGCGAGCAGCAGGGCAAACTCTGGGAGACGCGGGAGCACAAAACCCACGTCGAATACCAGACGCTGCTTTCCGATCTGGTGCTCGAGTCGAGATATCTGGGCTAGTGCGCCCGTGGGTGCGCGCCTGCCCACACCTCGCGCAGGGCGTTCACGGTCACCAGCGTGTAGATCTGCGTTGTGGTCACTGACGCGTGGCCGAGAAGTTCCTGCACGACGCGGACGTCGGCGCCGCCGTCCAGGAGATGGGTGGCGAACGAATGACGAAGCGTGTGCGGGGACACCGCGGCGGAGATGCCTGCCCGTTCGGCGGCGTCCTGTAGGACCTGCCATGCGCTCTGGCGCGAGAGCCGTCCACCCCTGGCGTTGAGGAAGGTCGCGGGCGTTCCGCGACCGCGGCGGGCCAATTCCGTTCTGCCTCGGACAAAGTAAGCATCCAGAGCGTTGATCGCCGGTCGCCCGACAGGCACCAGCCGATGTTTGCCGCCTTTGCCGCGCAGCAGCACCGAGCGGGCGTGGGTGTCGATGTCGTCGATGTCCAGGCCGACCGCCTCCGAGATCCGCGCGCCGGTGGAGTACAGCAACTCCAACAGGGCACGGTTGCGCAACGTGAGCGGTCCGTCGGAGGGGCTGTCGCCCCCGGCGCCGGTCAACAGGGCCAGAACCTCGTCGAGCGTCAGGCTCTTCGGCAAGCGTCGGCTGGGGGTGGGCGGTTTGACGGCATTGGCGACGTCGACCGGGGTCACGCCCTCCGCGGCGGCGAACCGGTGCAGGCCGCGGACGGCGACCAACGCACGCGCAGCCGACACCGCCGACAATCCCGCAGAGCCGGAGTCGGGATCCCCGCGCCTCAGCGACACCAGAAATTCGCTGACGTCGATCTCGGTCACGTCAGCGAGGTCGTGGATGCCGCGCGAGATCAGATGCTCGTGGTAGCGGCGCAGATCGCGTCGGTACGAGCTGAGCGTATTGGCGGCCACCCCCCGCTCGATGGCCAGATGGTCGAGGTAGCCCTGCAGTTGGCCGTCCAGCGCCGGCACGACGGTGGTCATCATCACCCGCCTTTCCGCGCGGCGAAGGCAGTGGGCCGGTCACTCCAGGGGGCATCCACGGGCCGGGTCGGCCTGCCGACGACCACCGCGGCGTACGCAGCCAACACCCCGGCGACCGATGTTCCGTTGACGATCTCGCCCGCCAGCGCCATCTCGCAGGCCTCCTCGAGCGAGAACCAGTGCAGGCTGAGGTCGGCCTCCTCGTCCTCAGCGTCCGGACGGTCGACCTGCGAGAGACCGGTCGCTAGATAGCAGCGGACGGCCTCGTCGGTGAAGCCCGGAGACGACGCGATGTCAACCAGCACCCGCCAATCGGTCGCCGCCAGCCCCACTTCCTCCTGCAGCTCCCGCTTCGCGGTGGCCAGCGGATCCTCACCGGCTGCATCCAGAAGTCCGGCGGGCAGCTCCCAAAGCCGGTGACCGAGCGGGTGCCGATACTGGTAGATCAACGCGACGCGGCGATCCTGGTCCACAGCGGCCACAGCTACGGCACCGTAGTGTTCGATCACCTCTCGCGTAGCCGTGCCGCCACCGGGCATCCGGACCTGGTCGACGCGCAGCGCCAAAATGTTGCCCCGGTAAGCGGTTTCGGATGACGCTACCTCGAAGACGTGGTCAGCCACGGGTCACTGGCTGATGCAGCAGCCCGGCTTCCGCGTGCTCGTTGCCGTTGGGTCGCTCCGGAATCTCGACCGGAAGCCGTTCGGCGGCTTTGTATTCCAACGCTGCTCCGATGAAACCGACGAACAGAGGATGCGGGCGGGTGGGCCGGCTCTTGAGCTCGGGATGGGCCTGGGTGCCGACCAGGAAGGGATGCACCTCACGGGGGTATTCGACGAATTCGACCAGATGGCCGTCGGGCGATGTGCCGGAGAACCGCAGCCCACTCTCTGCGATGCGCTCCCGGTAGGCATTGTTGACCTCGTAGCGGTGCCGGTGACGCTCGGACACCTCAGTGGCTTGATAGGCCTCGGCCACAATCGATTCCGGCTCGAGCGCCGCAGGGTATGCACCCAGGCGCATCGTGCCCCCCATGTCGGCCTCGCCCGCGACGATCTCCTTCTGGTCGGCCATCGTGGAGATCACCGGATCCGGCGTATCCGGGTCGAACTCCGCGGAATTCGCCTCGCTCAGCCCGACGGACCGTGCCGCTTCGATCACGATGCACTGCAGACCTAGGCAGAGGCCGAACACCGGCAACCCGTGCGTGCGGGCATACCGAATTGCTCCGAGCTTGCCCTCGATACCGCGGATGCCGAACCCACCCGGAATCAGAACCCCGTGCACATCGCCGAGAGTCGCCGCCGCTCCCGCGGCGGTCTGGCAGTCGTCGGACGCCACCCACCGGATTTCGACCTTCGCTCTATGCCTGAAGCCGCCGGCCCGCAATGCCTCGGCAACCGAAAGGTACGCGTCGGATAAGTCAATATATTTGCCTACCAATGCGATTCGTACGGCCTCGCGCGGCTCGTGTACGCGGCGCAGCAGATCGTCCCACTCGGTCCAGTCGACATCGCGGAACGGGAGGTTCAGGCGGCGCACCACGAACGCGTCGAGCTCCTCGCGGTGCAGGACCTTGGGGATGTCATAGATGGACGGCGCGTCGGGGGTGGAGATCACCCCGTCGATGTCGACGTCGCACATCAGCGCGATCTTGTTCTTGAGCGGCTCAGGAACGTCGCGGTCGCATCGTAGGATCAGCGCGTCCGGCGCGATACCGATGCTGCGCAGCGCGGCCACCGAGTGCTGCGTCGGCTTGGTCTTCAGTTCGCCGGACGGGGCTAGGTAGGGCAC
>JAVHWG010000315.1:0-20998 GCA_032159965.1 Mycobacterium sp. | reverse complement strand
TGACTCGCCCGGTTCGGTGCCGAAATCAGTTGGGATGCGCCGTGATACATCGTCGATCACGCCGAGCACCCCGACCACGGGAGTCGGCAGGATCGCCGTCGACCCGGTCTGGTTGTAGAAGCTGACGTTGCCACCGGTGACGGGTATTCCCAGCGTCGCGCAGCCGTCGGCCAGTCCCTTGACCGCCTCTGAGAACTGCCACATCACCCCCGGGTCTTCCGGCGATCCGAAGTTGAGGCAGTTCGTGACGGCCACCGGGGTGGCGCCGGTGACGGCGACGTTGCGGTAGGCCTCCGCGAGTGCCAATTGCGCACCCGCGTAAGGGTCGAGCTGTGTGTACCGACCGGAGGCGTCGGTCGACACCGCGATCCCCCGGCCGGTCTGCTCGTCGATGCGCAGCACCCCACCGTCGGCATGCTCGGCGAGCACCGTGTTGCCGCGAACGTAGCGGTCGTACTGTTCGGTGATGTACGCGCGGCTGCACAGATGCGGACTGCCAAGCAGCGCAAGCAAAGTCGCGCGCAACTCCGGCCCCGAGCTGGGACGGGGAATACGTGCCGACGTGTCGGCGGTCAGCGCATCCTGGCTGTCGGGTCGCGCGATTGGGCGCTCATATACGGGCCCCTCATGCGCGACGGTGCGCGGGGGCACGTCCACCACGGTCTCGCCTTTCCAGGTGATGTGCAGGCGGTCGCCGTCGGTGACCTCCCCGATCACCGTGGCCAGCACCTCCCACTTGCGGCACACGGCCAGGAACGCATCGACGTTCTCGGGCTTGACCACGGCGCACATGCGTTCCTGCGACTCACTGGAAAGGACCTCGGCCGGGCTCATGTTCGTCGTCCTCAGCGGCACCTTGTCCAACTCGACTGCCATCCCCTGCCCGCCGGCGGATGCCAATTCTGATGTTGCACAGGACAATCCAGCGCCACCGAGGTCTTGGATACCGACCACCAAATCGGCCGCATAGAGCTCGAGGCAGCACTCGATGAGGACTTTCTCCATGAACGGGTCGCCGACCTGGACCGACGGCAGCTTCTTTCTGCCCGCTGCCCCGGACTCGTCGCCGCCGAATGTCTCCGATGCCAGAACCGACACCCCGCCGATGCCGTCCAGCCCGGTACGGGCGCCGAAGAGGATGATCTTGTTGCCGGTGCCGGACGCGAACGCCAGCTGCAGATCCTCTTTGCGCAACACTCCAACGCACAACGCGTTCACCAGCGGGTTGCCGCCGTAGGACGCGTCGAACACCGTCTCGCCGCCGATGTTCGGCAGACCGAGGGAATTGCCGTAGCCGCCGACACCGCGCACGACGCCGTCGACCACCCGCCGCGTGTCAGGGGCGTCGGCCGCCCCGAAGCGCAGCTGGTCCATCACGGCGACCGGCCGCGCGCCCATCGCCATGATGTCGCGGACGATGCCGCCGACGCCGGTCGCGGCGCCCTGGTACGGCTCAACGAAGGACGGGTGGTTGTGTGACTCGACCTTGAAAGTGACGGCCCACCCATCCCCGATGTCGACGACACCGGCGTTTTCGCCGATTCCGGCCAGCATCGCGGCGCGCATCTCGTCGGTGGTGGTCTCGCCGAAGTAGCGCAGGTGCACCTTGGACGACTTGTACGAGCAGTGCTCGCTCCACATCACCGAGTACATCGCGAGCTCCGCGTCGGTCGGACGGCGCCCGAGGATGTCACGGATCCGTCCGTACTCGTCCTCCTTGAGGCCCAGTTCGAGGTACGGCTGCGGCGCGTCCGGCGTCGCTGACGCATGGTCGACGGTGTCGAGAGCAGGAACGTCCTGCGACGTTTGAATCGGCGGGGACGGCACCCACACAGCTTAGGATCTCGAGGGCATCTCGAGGGCATTGACATCGCCCAGCCGCGCATACGCAGCCGGCGCCGCGAGAAGATGAGGGCTACCGGCCCGCGACGCAGAACGCGTTTCCCGCGGGGTCGTCCAGTACCACCCAGCGGAAGTTCTCCCCCATCGAGTGCCTGCCGGTCTCCTTCGCACCTGCGGCGACAAGACGGGCCACCTCGGCTTCGACGTCTGGAGTACTGAAATCCAGGTGGATGCGAGTCTTCCCGGGTGTCGGGTCGGGCACCCGCTGAAAGCCCAGGGTGGGCCCTTCGTCGCGGACCACGACGACGAACTCGCCGGGCATCAGCTCCCGCACCTCGCCGTCGAATTGTTGTGCCCACCACGCCGCCAGCTCGGTGGGCTCAGTGCAATCGAAGGTCACCATCTCGACTTTGAGTGCCATGCGCCGACTGTAACCGCCTCATCGAGGCGATAGAAAGGCTTGCAGCGCGGCCGAATACGCCGCCACGTCGTCAGCACCCATCACTTCTCGGGCCGAATGCATCGCCAGCTGCGCCGCACCTACGTCAACCGTCGGAATCCCGGTACGCGCAGATGTCATCGGCCCGATCGTGGAACCGCACGGCAGATCGGCGCGGTGTTCGTAGCGTTGCAGCGGGACGCCGGCCTGCTCGCAGGCCAGCGCGAACACCGCCGCCGAGCGACCGTCGGTGGCATAGCGCAGATTCGGCTGGACCTTGAGCACTGGTCCGGCATTCACCTCGATGAGATGCCCGGGTTCGTGGCGATCGGCGTAGTTCGGGTGGGTGGCATGCGCCATGTCACCCGACGCCACCACCGACGCCGGCAGTCGGCGCAGATAGTCTTCACGACTTCCGTTTTCCGCCAGCACGATTCGCTCGAGCACCGTGGTCAACAGGTTCGACTGCGCGCCGTGATCCGACGTCGACCCGACCTCTTCGTGGTCGAACAGCGCGAGTACGGGGATGTGGTCGCCCGGCTCGGCGTCGAGCAACGCCTGCAATCCCGCGTAGCAGGTGGCCTGGTTGTCCAGCCGCGGGGCGCTGAGCAGGTCGCCGTCCGCGCCGACCACCCCCGACGGCTGCACGTCGTGGGTCATGAGGTCTGCGCCGAGTACGTCGTCGACGTCCACCCCGGCCTGTTCCGCGACGTACTGCAGGAACGACCGCGGCCCGACGCCGACACCCCATACCGCGTTCACGTGCCTCTGCGGGTCGAGCTTGACCACCTTGCGGTCCTCGGCCAGGTGGATCGCGAGCTGTGGCACCCGCAGCACCGGCCGGTCGATATGGACCAGCCGGTCGGAGAATGAGTCCCCGTCGCGTACCGAGAGCCTGCCGCTGATTCCCAGGTCACGGTCCAGCCACGAGTTCAGCCACGCGCCGCCGTAGGGCGCCAACGCGACCACCCGCCAGCCGGTGACCCACCGATCGGGATGCTGCTTGACCCGCAGGTTGGGGCTGTCGGTGTGCCCGCCGACGATCCGGAACGGCCGCCCCGGCGCGCCGCTGGCATCCCAGGCCACCAACGAGCCGGCACGCACCGTGAAGAACCGGCCGCCGGCAGACCATGCGTCCTCTTCGGCGAGCTCGGTCCAACCCGCCGCCGCGAGTCGCTCGGCGACGGTTGCGCAGACGTGGTACGGCGACGGCGAAGCGTCGATGAACTCGGCCAGGCCGGTCGCGGTTGCTTGCGACATGTGTCCATCCTTGCTGTTCGGATGCATGAACCGCGGACTAGGGTCACTGTCGTGCTCTCGGCGCAGCCGCAACTGGTGCTAGGTCCTCTGACACCCGCGGCCATCTTCCTGGTCGCGACCGTCGACGACGGTGGCGAGGCAACTGTGCACGACGCGCTGGGTGACCTCTCGGGTCTGGTTCGCGCCATCGGGTTTCGCAACCCCAGCAAGCACCTTTCGATGGTCACGTCCATCGGGTCGGACGCCTGGGATCGGCTGTTCTCCGGGCCGCGGCCCGCGGAGCTGCATCCGTTCGCCGAGTTGGAGGGTCCGCGCCATCACGCGCCGGCGACGGCGGGCGATCTGCTCTTCCACATCCGGGCCGAGAGCCTGGACTTCTGTTTCGAGCTCGCGTGCAAGATCGTCGACGCGATGGACGGCGCAATCACCGTCGTCGACGAGGTGCACGGTTTCCGCTTCTTCGACAACCGGGACCTGATGGGCTTCGTCGACGGCACCGAGAACCCTGACGGACAGCTCGCCCGGGCGGCGGTGTTCGTCGGCGACGAGGACGGCGAGTTCTGCGGGGGCAGCTACGTGATCGTGCAGAAATACGTCCACGACATGAGGGCATGGAACTCGCTGTCGGTCACCGAGCAGGAGCAGGTCATCGGACGGACGAAGCTGGACGACATCGAGCTCGGCGACGACGAGAAGCCGGCGAACTCGCATCTGGCGCTCAACGTGATCACCGACGAAGATGGCAACGAGCGCAAGATAATTCGGCACAATATGCCGTTCGGGGAGATCGGCAAGGGCGAGTTCGGGACGTACTACATCGGATACGCCGCGACGCCCGACGTGACCGAGACCATGTTGCGCAACATGTTTCTCGGCGACCCGCCTGGCAACACCGACCGCATCCTCGACTTCTCGACCGCACTCACCGGGGGGCTGTTCTTCAGCCCGACCGTCGACTTTCTCGACGACCCACCGCCGCTGCCCCGACTGACAGACGGACCGGGACAAGTCGACGCAGTGACCCCGGTCCAGGACGGCTCACTGAAAATCGGCAGCTTGAAGGGACCCTCGACATGAACAACCTCTACCGGGAACTGGCGCCGATCACCGAGCCGGCTTGGGTGCAAATCGAGGTGGAAGCCACCCGAACATTCAAGCGGCACATCGCCGGTCGTCGCGTAGTCGATGTCAGCGATCCAGGTGGTCCCGTGACCGCCGCCGTCGGCACCGGTCACCTACTCGATGCGGAGCCGCCTAGCAGCGGTGTGCAGGCCCATCTGCGGGAAAGCAAACCGCTTGTGCGGCTGCGTGTTCCGTTCACTCTGCGGCGTACGGACATCGACGACGTCGAGCGCGGTTCGCAAGACTCCGACTGGGACCCGGTCAAAGACGCCGCCAAGAAGCTGGCGTTCGTCGAGGACAGAGCAATCTTCGAAGGGTATGCCGCGGCCGGCATCGGCGGAATCCGCCAAGCCACCTCCAATCCGGTGCTCTCCCTGCCCGACGACGTCCGCGAGATGCCCGATGTGATCAGCCAGGCCCTATCCGGGCTGCGGCTCGCGGGCGTGGACGGCCCCTATTCGGTGCTGCTGTCGGCTGATGTCTATACCGCGGTGAGCGAGACCACCGAACACGGTTATCCGATCCGCGAACACCTCAACAGGCTCGTCGACGGCGACATCATCTGGGCGCCCGCGATCGATGGCGCGTTCGTCCTGAGCACCCGTGGAGGGGACTTCGACCTGCAGCTGGGCACCGACGTGTCGATCGGGTATCTGGGCCATGACGCCGACTCCGTTGAGCTATACCTGCAGGAGACGCTGACGTTCTTGGTGTACACGGCTGAGGCGTCGGTCGCGCTGAACCCCCGCTAACCCACTCCCCCGCTGTTCCGCGGAGAGGGAGGGCCTAGGCGGCCAGTACCGAGTCCAGCGCCGAGTAGAACAGCCCGAGCCCGTCGTCTGAGGGACCGGTCAGCGGCTCGGTGGCGTGCTCAGGATGCGGCATCAGCCCCACGACCCGCCGATTCGCCGAGCAGACGCCCGCGATGCCACGCATCGAGCCATTCGGGTTGTCCCGGTAGCGGAATACCACCCGGTCTTCGTCCTCGAGCTTGTCAAGCACCGGCTCGGCAGCCACATAGCGCCCCTCGCCGGACTTCAACGGCACCAGAAGGTCTGCGCCAGGCTCGTAGCGCGACGTCCACGCCGTCGTCGACGACGCCACCTGCAGCCAGACATCCCGGCAGACGAAGTGCAGTCCCGCGTTGCGGGTGAGCGCGCCCGGCAGAAGACCTGCCTCACAGAGCACCTGAAACCCGTTGCAAATGCCCAATACCGGCATTCCGCGGCCTGCTGCGGTGATCACCGCGCCCATTACCGGCGCGAACCGCGCGATGGCGCCGGCCCGCAGATAGTCCCCGTAGGAGAAACCGCCGGGCACCACGACCGCGTCCACATCCTTCAGGTCCGCGTCGGCGTGCCAGAGGCTGACCGCATCGGCGCCGACGGCCCTGGCCGCGCGGGCCGCGTCGACGTCGTCCAGGGTGCCGGGAAAGGTGATGATCCCGACGCGCGCGCTCATGATGGCTCTCTACTGACGGTCCAGTCCTCGATCACCGTGTTTGCCAACAGCGACTCCGCGATCTCCGCCACCGTCGAATCGGCGATCGAATCGTCGACTTCCAGCTCAAACCTCTTGCCCTGCCGGACATCTGAGATACCGGCGTGTCCAAGTCTGCTCAATGCACCAGCAATCGCCTGCCCCTGAGGGTCGAGGATCTCCGCTTTAGGCATGACGTTCACCACCACCCGCGCCACGGGCTCTCCTCGCTGTTTGATCCGGTGAGACTCTCCTGACACTTTACCGGCGGGACCCTTCTCTGACCGGCCAAGGTACCCAGCGGGTGCGTCGGCGGAGCACAATCGGGGCATGCAGTTGACCCACTTCGGCCACTCCTGTCTGCTCGCCACCTTCCCCGCCGACGACGGCACCGACACCACGCTGCTGTTCGACCCGGGGACCTTCTCCCACGGCTTCGAGGGCATCACCGGCCTCTCCGCCATCCTCCTCACCCATCAGCATCCCGACCATGCGGACACCTCGCGGTTGCCGGCCCTGCTCGACGCGAACCCCGATGCGGCGCTCTACGCCGACCCGCAGACGGCCGCACAACTCGGCGGGCGGTGGCATGCCGTCAACGTCGGCGACGAACTGAGCGTCGGCGGCCTGCGCATACGCGGCGGCGGTGGCGTACACGCCGTGATCCATCCGGAAATCCCGCTCATCAACAACATTTCGTACCTCGTCGACGACGGGCAGCATCCCGCCCGGCTCATGCACCCCGGCGACGCGCTGTATATCCCGCGCGAACCCGTCGACGTCCTGGCGCTGCCCGCCGCGGCGCCGTGGATGAAGATCTCTGAGGCAGTCGAATACCTGCGCGCGGTGAACCCGCAGCGCGCCGTTCCGATCCACCAGGGCATCGTCGACCCCAACGCCTACAACCTCTATTACCAGCGCTACGCGGAAATGGGGAGCGCCGACTTCCAGGTGCTCGACGCCGAGAGCGGCACAGAGTTCTGAACGGCCCGTCAGGCGGCGTCGACGAGCGAGGGCCGGTCCGGCCTCCACCGATACACCGCGGGTGTGGCGCCGTGCATCAGGGCGAGATCGATCGCGTCCATCATTGCCTGGCGCGGTCCTGGGCGGGTCAACTGCTTGGCCGACACCGCGACCCGGACGGTGCCGCCGCGGCGGGCGATCCGTTCAGCAGACGACACGAGGGTACGACACCACCATGGCTCGGTGAGAAACCCTGCGCCGATGCCGATCACCCTGGCCCGACCAGTGGTATGACGGACCAGGTCGGTGATGCCGTTCATCGTCGCCAGTAGACGAAATCCATTGCGCGGCAGAGCATCGACTGTACCTGCCGAAGCAAGCCACCCGGGTGGCGCGAAGAGTCTGGTGCGCAAGCCGATGTGCTCGAGGACACGATCGGCGCCTTTGAGCCGCAGATTGGCCTCGTGTGCGGGCAAGGTCGAGAATTCGGGAAGCCGCTTCTTGGTCGCCGCGGCGTCAAAGCCGTGCAGCACAATCGCATCGCCGTGCTCGCGTCGTGAACGGAGCCAATCGGCGGCGGTGCGGTCCTCGGTCAGCCGGTAGCCGCCGGCCAGGCGCGGAGCGACCAGCAACGAGACCGGCACATGCCTTTCGTCCAGCGAGGCACAGAAGTCGGCTACGTCGGCCGAGGTGCGGTCCCGGATGCCCGAGACCGACACAATGAGCTGTCCAGGCACACTTCGAGTGTGACCACCCGAGGTGTCGGAACGGTGTCGTACACGCCGACGGCAGGTGTCCAACTATCGCGGTATGCCCTGTGGACTGGTCTAACCGTCGAACAGCATCCGGGCCATCCGTTGGACCGCGGCCAGCGGATCGCCGGCGGCGACGTCCGCCGGGACGGCGTGGTTGAGCCATAGCATCGCGAAGCCGTGGACCAGCGACCATGCCGCGAGCGCGGCCGCCTCGGGATCGGATCCCGCGAGAGGGGAATCCAGCGTCGCGACTCCGCGCGACAGTTCTGCGCCTGCGGCGGCCTGAGCGGCGGCCAGATCAGCGTCGTCGGGATCCACCAGCGAGCGGTCGAACATCACCGCATAGTGGCCGGGATGGTCGATCGCGAACCCCACGTACGCCAGCGCCGCGTTGGCGAATTCACCCCGCGCACCCTCCAGAGCTTCGGCGAGCAGTGAAAAGCCCTCCGCCGCAAGGGCAGTGAACAACCCGCGACGGTCAGTGAAATGATGTGCCGGCGCCGCGTGGGACACCCCGGCGTTTCGGGCCAGCTCGCGCAGCGAGATTCCGTCGGCGCCGCGGTCGGCGACCAGCCGGGCGGTCTCGGCCAGGATCACCGTGCGTAGGTCGCCGTGGTGGTACTGAAGGCGCTCGGGCGCGCTCATAACCACATCCTATCTCGAAATCTTGACAGTGCCTAGTTGGAACTCTACAGTGGTCCTAACTTGTCACTGTCTAGATGGGAGAACACGATGGTCCCGATGATCACCCTGGTCGTCGTCACCCTCGCCGCCAGGACCGCCGGCTGGCTCGGGCGGGATTACACCGACGCGTGGCCGGCGGCCGCCGCCGCGGGTCTGGCCGCGATGTTCGTCGTCACCGGCGTCGCACACTTCGCTCAGCCGTTGAGGAGCGGCCTGGTTGCCATCGTGCCCCCGCAACTGCCCCGACCGGGACTGCTCGTCACGGCCACCGGGGTACTCGAACTGGTCGGTGCAGCCGGGGTGCTTGTCCCTGCGACCCGCGTCGCAGCAGCGGGCTGCCTGGCCGCGCTGATGGTCGTGATGTTCCCCGCCAACGTCTACGCCGCAGGCGCCAAGCGCTCAGAGCACGCGCCCGCCACGCCGCTGGTACCCCGCGCCCTGATGCAGGTGCTATTCCTCGGCGGCGCGGTGCTCGTGGCAGTCGGCAGCGTCTAGCAGCCATGCGAACTGAAACGCCACTTCTTTCCATCGCTCGTACCGGCCGCTGATTCCACCATGGCCGGCGCTCATCTCTGTCTTCAGCAACAGGGGACGGGCGTCTGTCTTTTTATGACGAAGCGCCGCAACCCATTTCGCCGGCTCGACGTAATAGACACGAGTGTCGTGCAATGACGTCATCGCCAGGATCGCAGGGTAGTCCTTGGCCTCGACGTTCTCGTACGGCGAGTAGGACTTCATGTAGAAGTAGACGTCCTCGTCCTCCAGCGGGTTACCCCACTCATCCCACTCGGTGACCGTCAGGGGCAGAGCAGGATCCAGGATCGTCGTCAACGGATCGACGAATGGAACCTGGGCGAGAATGCCCGCGAAGAGATCTGGCGCCATGTTGGCAACGGCGCCCATCAGCAGGCCGCCGGCGCTGCCGCCCATCGCCACGAGGTTCTGCGGCCGGGTGACCCCGGTGTCGACGAGATGCCTTGCCGAGCTGACGAAGTCGGTGAAGGTGTTCTTCTTCCTGAGCATCTTGCCGTTCTCGTACCACAGCCGGCCCAGCTCACCTCCGCCGCGCACATGCGCGACGACGAACACCATGCCGCGGTCGAGCAGCGACAGCCGGGCGATCGAGAATCGGGGGTCTTCACACAGTTCGTAGGCGCCATAGCCGTAGACGACCGCAGGCGCGGGCAGTTGCAGATCAGCGCGATGAATGATCGACAGCGGCACCTTGACCCCGTCGGCGGCGACGGCCCAGTCCCGGCGTTCTACGTAGTCCTCGCGCCGGTAGCCACCCAGCACAGGCTGTTCGCGCAGAAGCGTTCGGCGCCCGGTGGCCAGTTCGAGATCGAAGACCCGCACCGGTGTGAGGAACGACGTGGTCCCGATTCGCATCACCGGTGAATCCCAGTTCGGGTTGGCCCCCAGGCCCGCCGATGTCAGCGCCGAGTCGAACGAAATCTCCTCCGGCCGACCGTAAGTCCCGTCTGGACCGATCGGCCACAGCTGGATCATGGGTAGCGCCTCGCGCCGATAGCTGACCACAAGGTGGTTTGCGAACGCATCCACGCCGTCTATCCGGACATCATCACGATGCTCGATCAGCGTGCGTTGCGCAGAGGGGTCCTCGACCGGCGCCTCCACCAGCGTGAAGTTCACCGCGCCGGCGTCGTTGTGCACGATCAGGAACTTCTGTCGCCCGCCCACCACCGCGTGCTCAACCGAGTACTCGATGCCCTCGCGCCGAGGAAGGACGACCGAGAACTGCGTCTGGGGATCGCTGGCGTCGCCGTAGCGGACCTCCGACGTGATCGCCGATCCTGCCGCGATCAGAATGTACGCATCGCTGCGAGTGCGCCCGACCGCCAGCCAGAACCGGTCGTCCGGTTCGTGATACACCGTCTCCGCCGGGGCGTCCGAGCCCAAGCGGTAACGCCACACTGTATCCGGGCGCCACGCGTCGTCGACGGTCGTGTAGTACACGGTGTTGCTGTCGGCGGCCCACGTCACGCCCGACCCGATCCCGGCGATCTCGTCGGGATATCTTTCGCCCGTCCGTAAATCCTTGAATCGCAGGGTGTAACGCTCATCGCCCACAACGTCGACGGAGAACGCCAGGATGTTCCCGTCCAGGCTGACGCTCGCCGCGCCCAATGCGAAGAACGTGTGACCCTCGGCTTCCTCGTTCTCGTCGAGCAAGGTCTGCTCGCCGGAGATCTCGGTATGTTCGTCGAACTGCGGCGGCGACCAATCCTCGGGATCGCCTACCGGACAGCGGCATTGCACCGCATACTGCTTGCCTTCGAAACTGCGCCCGTAATACCACCAACTGCCGCGGCGAGTCGGCACCGAGAGATCCGTCTCCTTGGTGCGCGACTTGATTTCGTCAAAAATGCTCTGCCGCAACGGTGCAAGGTGCTCAGTAAGGGATTCCGTGTAGCTGTTCTCCGAGGTCAAGTAGTCGATGACATCAGGGTTCGACTTATCGCGAAGCCACTCGTAGGGGTCGACGAACACGTCGCCGTGATGTTGGCGCACCTGATCGACGCGCTTGGGCTGCGGCGGTACCGGGGGCGTGCTCATGCGGCAGATCCAATCCAGTCATCGAAACGCAGACCCGAAATACGTTCGTAGGCATCGATATACCGCACCCGGGTGGCGTCGATGATGTCAGGCGGCAGTGGCGGCGGCGCTTCGCCACCGTGTCGGTCCCAGCCGGAACCAGGATCTGTCAGCCAGTTGCGGACGAACTGCTTGTCGAAACTGTTCTGGCGGACGCCGACCTCGTACTGGTCGGCCGGCCAATACCGTGACGAATCGGGGGTCAGCACTTCGTCGGCGAGCACGAGCTCCCCGGTGTCGTCCACGCCGAACTCGAACTTGGTGTCCGCGAGGATGATTCCGTTCCTGAGTGCGTGCTCGGCGGCCTGCCGATAGATCCGCAACGTCGCATCCCGCAGCGCCTCGGCCTGCGCAGCCCCGACCAGCGCGACGACGGCGTCGAATGCGATGTTCTCGTCGTGCAGCCCGAGTTCGGCCTTGGTGGCGGGAGTGAACAGCGGCTCGCTGAACTTGCTCGCCTCGACGAGACCGGCGGGCAGTTCGATTCCACACAAGCTCCCGGTCTTCTCGTAGTCGAGCAGCCCCGAGCCCGTCAGATAGCCACGGGCGACGCACTCGACCGGCATCATCTCCAGCCGGCGGACCACCAGAGCACGGCCCAGCACCTCCGCGGGAATCCGTGGATCGTCCGGGGGGCCCGCGAGATGGTTCGGCGCGTCGACCAGATCGAAGAAGAAGACGCTCATGGCGGTCAGGATGCGGCCCTTGTCCGGGATGATCGACCGCAGCACGTAGTCGTACGCGGAGATCCGGTCGGAGGCGACGAACAGCAGATGGTCGGCGTCCACCTCGTAGAGCTCGCGAACCTTGCCGCTGGCCAGGTGTCGATAGTCGGTCAGGGCTGGTCGCATCGCGTCAGCCTATCGGCACCGTTGGGGCCTCCCCTTGTGCTGGGATCATCGGCATGATCACTCGGTATCTGCCGTACTCCAGCCGTCCCATGCGCACGATCCTGCAATTGGTCAGCGACCTCGTCGTCGCCGGGTGGACGACGCTGTGGGTGCTGATCGGAATGGCGGTGCACGCGGCCGTCGCGACGATCGCCGAGGCCGGCCGGAAGGTGCAAAGCGGCGCCACCGGAGTTGCGGGCAACCTGGATTCGGCGGGGGATACCGCCAGCAGAGTGCCCTTGGTGGGCGACGCGCTGAAAAAGCCGCTGACCGCGGCGGGCCGCGCTGCCCATGAGATAGCCCAGGCCGGACACGACATCGACACAACGGCGAGTTGGCTGGCGGTGCTGCTGGGGATCGCGGTCGCGGCACCACCGATCCTTGCGCTGGTCATGCCGTGGTTGTTCCTGCGCCTGCGCTTCTTCCTGCGGAAGTGGACGATCATCGGGCTCGCGGCCACCCCCGCCGGGATCGAACTTCTTGCGCTGCGCGCCCTCGCGAACAGGCCGCTGCGACGCCTGGCCGCCGTGAACCCCGATCCCGTCGGCGCGTGGCGCCGCTCCGATCCGGTGACCGTTCTCGGCCTGGCGGCCCTGGAGGCACGGTCGGCTGGCATCAGTTTCCGCGCCCTTGCCCGCAGTCAGCGATTCTGACCACGCCGAACCAAGAGCCATTGCGCGGCTAGAGAATCGCGCCCGGCGTGTACTTCGCGGCCTCGGGAAACTGGCCCACTAACTCGTCGACCTCGGCCACCACCGCGTCGACCTGACCTTCGGCCGCACCCACGAACGCGCCGCGGTCGGCCAGCGCGTCGTCAAGTGCCGCGCGTCCCAGCGGTAGGCGCGGATCGGCCGCCAGCCGATCCAGGAGGTCGGGCTCGGCCCCGCGTTCGCGCATCCCCAGCGCGACGGCGATCGCGTGCTCCTTGATCACCTCGTGGGCCGCCTCGCGACCCACGCCCGCCCGGACCGCGGCGATGAGGATTCGCGTGGTCGCAAGGAACGGCAGATAGCGGTTGAGCTCTCGTTCGATCACCGCGGGATACGCGCCGAATTCCTCCAGCACGGTCAAAAACGTCTCGATCTGCCCGTCGATTGCGAAGAACGCGTCGGGCAGCGCAACCCGTCGCACCACCGAGCAGAACACGTCGCCTTCGTTCCATTGCGCACCTGCGAGCTCGGCGGCCATCGACGCGTACCCGCGGAGCACGACCTGCAGCCCGTTGACTCGTTCGCAGCTACGGGTGTTCATCTTGTGCGGCATCGCCGACGAGCCGACCTGACCGGCAGCGAAGCCTTCGGTGACGAGCTCGTGGCCCGCCATCAATCGGATCGTGTGGGCCAGCGACGACGGACCGGCACCGAGCTGCACCAGCGCAGACGTGACGTCATGGTCCAGCGAGCGTGGATACACCTGGCCGACGCTGGTCAGCGCCGCTTCGAAGCCGAGAAACGACGCCACGCTGCGCTCAAGTTCCGCGAGCTTGGCGACGTCGCCGCCGAACAGATCGAGCATGTCCTGGGCGGAGCCCATCGGTCCTTTGATACCCCGCAGCGGGTAGCGGTCGATGAGTTCGCGTACGCGCGTCAGTGCCAGCAGTGTCTCCTCGGCCGCGGAGGCGAAGCGCTTGCCCAGTGTGGTGGCCTGCGCCGCGACGTTGTGGCTGCGTCCGGCCATCACCAGGTCCCGGTATTGCACCGCGCGCTCGGCCAGCCGCGCCACCACCGCGACGCCGTGTGCGTGGACGATTTCAAGTGAACGCCGGATCTGTAGCTGCTCGACGTTCTCCGTCAGGTCGCGGCTGGTCATCCCCTTATGGACATCCTGGTGGCCGGCCAGCGCGTTGAATTCCTCGATGCGGGCCTTGACGTCGTGGCGCAGCACGCGCTCGCGTGCGGAAATCGATGCCAAATCGACGGTTCCCAAAGCATTTTCATAGTCCGCGACGGCAGAAGCGGGCACCTCGCCGATTTCAGCTCCCAGCTCTATCTGCGCGCGCAACACTGCAAGCCAGAGCCGGCGTTCTGCGACGATCTTGGCCTCCGGTGACCAGACGGCCAGCATCTCGTCGCTGGCATAGCGCGCGGCCAACACATTCGGGATCGTCACGAACACACAGCTTACGGGCGTGCCGTCGCAAGATGGTGGCATGTACTTCGTCGGACTGGACCTCGCGTGGGGCGTCAGGAATCCGACCGGCGTCGCCGTCGTCGACACCGCAGGCAGTCTCGTCCACGTCGGTGCTGCAGTCGACGACGACGGGATCGTCGAGCAGGTCGCGCCGTATATCGACCATGCGTGTCTGGTCGGGATCGACGCGCCGCTGATTGTCAACAACGCGACTGGCAGGCGTCGCGCCGAGAAGGAGTTGTCGGCCGATTTTCACCTGTTCCACGCCGGTGCCTATCCGGCCAACACCGGTCTCGCCGCGTTCGTGGGAGGCCCGCGGGGCGGGAGACTCGCTGAACGCTTGGGGCTGGACATGAATCCCTATTCGGCAGGCCGGAAGCGGGCGATCGAGGTGTATCCGCACTCGGCAAGCGTCGCCCTGTTCAACCTCGACCGGATCGTCAAGTACAAGAGGGGTGATGTCCACCAGCGGCGTTCGGAACTGCGGCGACTGATGGGACTGATCGAAACATTGTCGGAGCGGACACCGCCGCTGCACGTCTCAAATGTGCCGGCCTGGGTGGCGCTGCGCGACGCAGTTGCGACGGCAACGGGACCCGCGCAGCTGCGCAGGGCGGAGGATCCCGTCGACGCGGTGCTATGCGCTTACACGGCAATGCATTTCGACGGCAGGCCCGCCGATGCAACGATCTATGGCGATTTCGAGACGGGCTACATCGTCACCCCGACACTTCCGCCGGACCTCGTAGCGAGGGGTGTCGCCGTGCGTGCGGCTGCGGCGAAAAAATCGACGGATTCTCGCCGTGGACGCACGCTCGGCGGGTAGTGCGCGGAAAGTGGCTAGTGCAGTGGCGCAAGCACATCCACGACGTCGGCCAGCGCCGTCTTCGCTCGCTCGGCGACGTCGCCGCCGTCATCGACGAGGGCGGCCACCACGGCGCCGTCGACTGCGAACATCAGTGCCGCGCGCCGCACAAGTGGCACCATCCGCCCTGAACGTTCCAGGGCTTCCACCACAGCCGCGGTCCGTTCCGCACGCAACCGGCGCTGGACGTCGCGCAGCCAGGGTTGGCGCACGCACGCGATGTATCGCTCGTAGCGCGAGATCAACTGTTCGCTCAGCTGAGGTCCGGGAGAGTCGCCGAGCAGCAGCTCGACGATCACCTCGGCGGTGGACTCCACCCCGCGACGACGGCGCGACAGGCGCTCCAGCCGCGATTTCAGCTGGGCTGTCTCCTGCGCCCCGGTGTATTCGACGGCGTTGATCACAAGATCGTCGAGCGACGAGAAGTAATAGGTGGTCGACGCCAACGGCAGACCAGCGCGCCGCGCGACCGCGCGATGGCGAACCGCGTCGAAGCCACCCTCGCGCAACAAGTCGGCGGCCGCGCTGACGAGGGCGCTCCGCCTGCGCTCCCCTTTCGGAGTTACCGCGGCTGTCACGGCTATTGATGCTGCCAGTCATGGCCCCGTTGTACTGGTCTTTCGCGCAATCACCCGGCGACGCGAAATCACGCATCCATCGCCGATGGCATGATTGCCCGCATGCCACAGCTCAGCCGCCGCGCACTTCTGCGACTCGGCGCCACCACCGCGGCCGGTGTGGCGGGCGTGTATGCCATCGGTACCACCCTGCACTCGCCGTCGCCGCCGCACGACGTGACGATGACCAGTGGCGGCGCCCCATTGGCACCGCCGCCCGCGGCCCCTCCGGTGCCGTTGGAGCCCGCGCCGGCGGCGGTTGCGCCCACCATGGCTACCGGTTCCTTCGTGTCGGCGGCCCGCGGCGGGATTTCCACCAACTGGGCGATAGCGCGCCCGCCGGGGCAGACCAAGCCACTGCGCGCGGTGATCGCGCTGCACGGGAAGGGCGGCGACGCCGCCTCCGTGATGGCGGGCGGCGTCGAGCAGGGGCTGGCCGAGCTTGCCGACGCGGGGTCGCCGCCGTTCGCCGTGGTCAGCGTCGACGGTGGTGGCACGTATTGGCACAAACGAGCGTCCGGAGACGACGCGGGTGCGATGGTGCTGACCGAGCTGATACCCCTGATGGGCGAACAAGGACTCGACACGTCACGGGTGGGGTTTCTGGGTTGGTCGATGGGAGGCTACGGCGCGCTGCTGCTAGGCGCCCGGCTCGGCCCTGCCCGGACCGCCGCGATTTGCGCGGTGAGCCCGGCCCTTTGGCCGTCGTATGGCGCGACTGCGCCCGGAGCGTTCGACAGCGCCGAGGAGTGGTCGTCCAATTCCGTGCTCGGGCTGCCCGCGCTCGGGTCGATTCCGATTCGAGTCGACTGCGGCAACAGCGACCCCTTCTACGATGCGACCAAGAACTTCATCGCGCAGTTGCCTACACCGCCAGCAGGCGGGTTCTCGCCCGGCGGGCATGACGGCGGCTTCTGGAGTGCACAACTGCCGGCGGAAATGGCCTGGATCGCCCCCTTGCTGGTGGCCTAGACCTTGATACGGCCCTCCGCCGCCGCCAATCCGATGTCAGTGCGAAAGTGGCTGCCGGGGAGCCGGATTGACTCGATCGTCTGGTACGCATCAGCACGGGCTGCGATCAGGTCGGTGCCCGTGCCCACCACAGAGAGCACGCGGCCACCTGTCGAGACCAGCGCACCGTCCTCGCGCCGTCCCGTTGCCGCGTGCAGCACGCCCTGCGCATCCGCCCCGCTGATGACGTCACCCACTCGCGGGCGGCCCGGATAGTTCTCGGCGGCCAGCACCACCGTGACGGCGGCGCCGGGGCGCCAGCGAAGCGCGGGCTGCTGCGCCAGCATGCCGGTCGCGGCGGCACGCAACAACTGACCCAGCGGAGTGTCCACCAGCGCGAGCACGGCCTGAGTCTCGGGATCCCCGAAGCGACAGTTGAATTCGACGACAGCAGGACCCGTCGAGGTGATCGCCAGCCCCGCGTACAGGACGCCGCCGAACGGGCAACCGCGGCGGACCAACTCTGCGGCCACGGGCGCGACGATTCCGCTGATGATGTCGCCCGCCAATTCGTCGGACAGCCACGGCACCGGGGAGTACGCGCCCATGCCGCCAGTGTTGGGTCCAGTGTCGTTGTCGCCCACACGTTTGAAGTCCTGTGCAGGCAACAGCGGCACCACGGTCTCGCCGTCGACGATGCACAACATCGACACCTCGGGGCCGTCCAGAAATGACTCGAGAAGTACGGGATGACCGGCGTCGAGCAACCCCGCAGCGTGTGCGCGGGCGGCGAGACGGTCGGCGGTCACCACCACGCCCTTGCCGGCCGCGAGTCCGTCGTCCTTGACCACCCAGGCCGGGTCGTCGGTGTGCTCGGGACCGAAGCGGTCCAGCGCTGCGTCAAGGCGGGCGGGATTGTCGACGATCTCGCTGCGCGCCGTCCGCACGCCGACCGCCGCCATGACGTCCTTCGCGAACGCCTTCGAGCCCTCGATCTTGGCTGCGGCAGCGGAGGGGCCGAAGCACGCGATCCCCGCCGCGCGCACCGCGTCCGCAACCCCGAGCACCAACGGAACCTCGGGCCCGATGATCACCAGATCGGCGGCCGTGTCGCCGGCGAGCTTGACGACGGCCTCGGCCGACGTGATGTCCACGGGATGCTGCTCGGCGATCGCCGCGGTGCCGGCATTCCCCGGTGCGACGATCAGGCCGTCCACCTCGGGATCTCGCCGCAACGCCTCGAGCAATGCATGTTCACGGGCACCGGAGCCGATCACCAGGACGCGCACAGGTGCCCACCCTAATCGCTCACGTCGAGACTGCTGTGAGATCGCGATTCGGCGCGAAATCGCGATCTGTCAGCAGTCTCGACGCGGTTTCTGAACATACACTTGTCGGCAAGGTGTATGGTCGTCGAAAAGGGCGCATACAAGGAGGTTTGCGATGGCGGCAACCGGCACCGTCTGTCCGTTCGGCCAGGACTTCGACTTCACCGATCCGGACTTGTTGCGGCAAGGCATGCCCGTCGCAGAATTCGCGGAACTCCGTAAGACGGCACCGGTTTGGTGGAACGAGCAACCGCCCGGCGCGACGGTCTTCGACGACGGTGGCTACTGGGTCATCAGCCGGCACGAGGACATCAAGGCGATCTCGAGGAACAACGACGTGTGGTCGACGAATGCGAAGGGTGCCGTCATGCGGTTCCCTGACGGGATGACCCCCGAGCAGCTCGACCTCACCAAGGCGCTGCTGATCAATCACGACGCGCCGGAGCACACCCGTCTGCGCAAGCTGGTGTCGAGACTGTTCACGCCGCGCTCGGTCGCCGCACTGGAGGCGAAACTCGCGACATCCGCCCGTGAGATCGTCCGGTCGGCCGCCGAGCAGCACACCGGCGACTTCGTCAACGACATCGCGATGCGCCTGCCCCTGCAGGCGATTGCCGACCTGATCGGCGTTCCGGAGGCCGACCGCGAACGGCTGTACCACTGGACCAACTCGATCATGAACAGCGACGATCCGGACTTCGACGACGATCCCACCGCCGCCAATGCCGAGCTGATGGGCTACGCGTACGCCATGGCCGAGGACCGCAGGCGCTGCCCCGCCGATGACATCATCACCCGCTTGATCGAGGCCGACGTGGACGGCGACGCGCTCGACGACGTCGAGTTCGCGTTCTTCGTCATCCTGCTCGCCGTCGCAGGAAACGAGACCACACGCAACGCCATGACGCACGGGATGAATGCCTTCTTCGACAATCCCGATCAGTGGGAGCTGTTCAAACGCGAACGGCCGGGGACCGCAGTCGACGAGATCATCCGCTGGGCCACCCCGGTGCATTGCTTCCAGCGAACGGCGCTGGTGGACAATGTAATCGGAGACGTCACGATCGCCAAGGGACAGCGCGTCGGCCTGTTCTACAGCTCCGCGAACTTCGACGAGAGCGTCTTCGACCGCCCTTTTGAGTTTGATATTACCCGAGACCCCAACCCGCACTTGGCATTCGGTGGCAACGGCGCGCATTTCTGCATCGGCGCCAACCTGGCGCGCATGGAGATCAAGCTGATCTTCAACGAGATCGCCGAGCTCATCCCCGACATCGCCAAGATTTCCGAGCCCACCCGGTTGCGGTCGGGATGGATAAACGGCGTCAAAGACCTGCAGGTCTCCTACCGCGGTTAGCGCTACCGGTAATAGATGTCGAGCGTCTGCACCAGACCGTCGTCGTTGAGCGTGAAAAAGTCGGCCGTGTGCACGACGGTGTCCTCGTTGAGTGGACTGGTGCCTTCCAATTGCGCCACTTCGATGTTGCCCTTTTCGATCCGGCGGACAATGGACATCCGGACCTGCCCCTCGAAGATGACATCCGTATGGAAATCAACGATCTCGGTGTGCCCGTTGTCGACTCCCACCGGATGTGTCAGCGTCGCATCCTCGGCGAAAAGCGCTAGCAAGGCGTCGCCGTCGGCACTGTTGACGGCCTCGACATACCGTTCCGCCACACTCATGTGTCCTCCAGTCCCGACGTCCCCGATCCCCCATATTATCTCTGTGTGGATCTGCCGCCGGTGAGCGCCGTCTGATGCGGACCCACGGCTGGGGCGGTTCGGCGCCGGCATCCGACGAGGAGGCCGTCGCGCGCATCCTCGCCGCGGCCAGTCGTGCGATCGACGAGCGCGGCGCCGACATCAGCATCGCCGACGTCGCCCGCACGCTCGGGGTGACACGACAAACGGTGTACCGCTACTTCCCGAGTACCGACGCGCTGCTGCAAGCCGCTGCCGTCCGGTCGGCCAACGAATACCTCGAGCGGCTGGCCGGACACCTCGCCGGCGTCAACGACCCGGTCGAAGCCGTCGTCGAGGGCATCGCCACGACGCTGGAGTGGCTGCCCAGCGACAAACACATGGGACTGCTGCTCGGACCTCACCGGGCGGGAATGTTCACAGCGGACGTCACCTCCGACCTCGCCGTGCAGTTCGCGCGGACCATGCTCAGCCGCTTCGACGTGGACTGGCCGGGTGTCGGCTTCACCGCCGGCGACCTCGACGAGCTCGCCGAGTACCTGCTGCGGATCATCCAGTCGTTCGTCGTCGACCCCGGACGACCGCCTCGGACAAAGGCCGGACTCCGCCGATATCTGCGCCGGTGGGTTGGCCCCGCGCTCGTCGCGGTACCCGTCGGCAACTGAACCGGCACGACGTTGGCCGAACAGGCCCGCACCCAACGCCGATAGCGGTATATAGGCATCAGAGGCGCGGCATAGAGGGGGGTTCGGCGTGAAGCGACTGAGCGGTTGGGACGCAATGCTGCTCTATAGCGAAGCCCCGAACGTGCACATGCACACGATCAAGGCCGGAATCATCGACGTGAGCGACTTTGACGGCACGCCGACCATCGAAGCGTTCCGCGAGATCCTGCACCACCGGCTGCACATGCTGGAACCGATGCGTTTTCAGCTGGTCGACATTCCACTGAAGTTCCATCACCCGATGTGGCGCGAACACGTCGACGTCGATCTCGAATACCACGTCCGGCCGTTACGGCTTCCCGCCCCGGGCGGCCGTCGGGAGTTCGACGAGGCCGTCGGCACGATCGCGAGTACGCCGCTGGATCGCAGCAAGCCGCTGTGGGTGATGTATTTCGTCGAGGGGCTCGCCGACGGCAATGTCGCCGTGATCAACAAGGTGCACCACGCACTCGCCGACGGTGTCGCTTCGGGAAATCTGATCGCACGAGCAATGGACCTGCAGGATCCGGCGGACGATCGTGACTCGTACGAGACGGATCCCCCGCCGTCGCGATCCGAGCTCATGAGCGCCGCGATGCGGGATCACTTCAGACAGATCGGACGAATCCCGGGCACAGTCCGTTACACCAGT
>JAVHWG010000310.1:0-5765 GCA_032159965.1 Mycobacterium sp. | reverse complement strand
GGTGGTGACCACCGACCCCGACGACCGGATGGCGCGCCGCATCGACTTCCACGACGACGGTATGGCCAAGCTGATCACGTGGGACGGCACCCGGGTGGCCGCCGTGCTGATGGGCGGCGACGGGGTGGGTGAATCCTGCCTGATCGACCCGGAGAACGGCAATCGCATTGTCGTGGACCGTCGATCGAGCGGCCGTCTGGTCGACGCGTGGTGCGGGGCAACCCTGGTTCGAGTCGGCCCGCGTGGTTATCAGGAACTGCTGTTGCTGCACGGGCTGACCGACATCTCGCTGCTGCCTTCCGATCCCGGCTCCGTCACCGATACCGGCGTCATCCTCGACGACCACGTTCCGCGCAGAATCCGGTACGGCCCCACCGGCGAGGAGTTCAGGCTGTATCAGCCTGCCAGTGCGTACGACGTGAACAGTCCGGAAGGCTATGTGCGCACGCTGATTCGCAGCACCAACGGGTGCGACCATGCCCGGCTGCTCGAGGTAACGGCGACGCCCGACGGAGTGTCCTACTACGTCGTCGCCGAGCGTGAAGACTGCGACCTCGACGAGTTCGTCGTCAGCGACGACCTCAGCACTGTCGCGCTGTTGTGGAACGTGGACGGCGTCAGTGAGCTACAGATTCTGGAATACACCGACAACACGCTTGGTGACCCGATTCCGTTGCCCGACATGGTCGCAAGCGAGCTCTCCATCAGTGCCGGAGGGTCGATGCTTGCCATGACCATCGAGGGTTCATCGCTGCCGAAGATGGTCGAACTCGTCGATCCGCGGACAAGGGAGTGGCAGCCCGTCGACCGCGAGCCCAGCCGCGGGCCCGTGGTATCTGCAAACGCGCCCCGCGCCACATTGCATACTCTCCTGAGTCGCGACGGGCTGACGTTCACGGCATGGCTGCATCGGCCACCGCCGGACGTCGTGAGCAACGGCGCCCTGGTGTACCTGCACGGAGGTCCCGAGGGGCAGTCCCGACCGGGCTATCACGAGTTCTTCCCCGACATTCTCAACGCCGGGATCGCGGTGCTCACACCGAATGTGCGGGGATCTGGTGGTCTCGGCCGCAGCTTCATGCATGCCGACGATAAGGAGAAACGCTTCGCCGCGATCGACGACGTCGCCGAATGTGCGCGGTTCTTGGTCGACTCCGGGCTGGCCAGTGCGGACCGGATTGCCTGCGGCGGATGGTCCTACGGTGGATACCTGACGCTGGCAGCGTTGACATTTCATCCCGCGATATGGGCCGCAGGCATCTGCATCTGTGGCATGAGCGACCTGCTCACTTTCTACCGCAACACCGAGCCGTGGATCGCGGCCGCCGCGTACCCGAAATACGGTCACCCCGTGGGGGATCGGGAACTTCTGGAGGAGCTTTCGCCGCTCGGCCGGGTCGATGCGCTTACCGCGCCGCTCCTGGTGGTCCACGGCGGCAACGACAGAAACGTTCCAGTCGGTGAATCCGAGCAGATCGTCGCCGCCCTCCAGGAGCGGGGCCGGCCAGTGCGGTACCTGCGCTTCGACGACGACGGGCACGACATCGTCAAACAGGAGAATCGGGCCGTCCTCAACGGCGCGATGACGGACTGGCTGCTTTCGGCGTTCTCCGCCGACCGCGCAGCTTCCTAACCGAAGCCGCCCCTTGTGGTTTGCAAGTTTTAACTGTTGGGTAAAAGCATTAGACCAACCGAGGGGATGGAGGCACGAAGATGCGGGGTCCAGGAGGAATTATCGGCGTGGTCGTGGTGATCTGGTTGGTGATCGGGGTCATCGCGGCTTATCAGCGCGATTATTTCAAGTCAGGAGCACAGAACTGTGCTTCGGCGGGCACGATCGCGCTCACCGTCATCGTTGGGCCGCTGAACTACTTCGGTGTCAACCCGAAGGTCACTGATTGCAATATCGACAAGGCAAAGTTGCCTCAGCCAAGCCAGTAGAGGCGTGCCGGCGGTCCAAACATCCTGCGCACAGATTGGAGCTGTCATGATTGTTCTTGGAATCATCTTGCTGCTCGTCGGTTATCTCGTTCCGACCACTATCGCGTCCCTGCTGATCACCATCGGCTGGATCCTGGTCGTCATCGGTGTGGTGCTGTTGGTCCTCGGCAGGATCAACCGGCCCGTCGGCGGCCGCCGGTACTGGTACTAACGGGAATTTCCGCGGCTCGTACTGGACAACGCTGCGACGGTCATCGCCCGCAGCAGGTCGCGAGAGCGTGACGATCCAATGTCCTTGGCGCCGTGTGCCTTCAGTGCATACGGCGTCGAGTTCATCAAACCGAAGGCCGAATGCGCCATCAGGCGGGCATCCGCTTCGTCGGTACCGTCACGCAGTTGGAGCAGATTAACCCAGATCTCGACATACTGCCGCTGCGCTTTTCGCACTTGACGTTTCGCACGATCGGGCAGATGCGCCAGGTCGCGATCCTGGATGCGGATCAGATTTGGCTCGCCCAGCGCGAAGTCGAGGTGAAAGTCGACCAAACCGTCCAGCGCGTCCTGGGTAGTGCGGGCCGCGGCGACCACCGACCGCGCACCGGCCAGCAGTCGTGTGCTGACGCCGACCAGCAGCTCCACCACCATCGCTTCCTTTTTGGGGAAGTGCCGGTAGATCGCCGGCCCGCTCACACCCGCGGCCGAGCCGATGTCCTCCAGGCGCACTGCGTGATAGCCGCGCTGGGCAATCTGGCTCTCGGCCGCGGCGAGCAGCTTTGACCGGCGATCGGACTTCAATCTGCTGCGACGCGTATCACCAGGCGCTTCGGTAGACATTTCGGTTAATCGTAACTAACATCAGGTCAGTTAGCGACCATTAACTAGAATTCGATTGGGACGTGGCACCTCAAACCTCCAACCGCGGCGACCATCTCGCCCTCGTCGCGGACCTGCGCCACAAACTTGCCGCGGTGGCGGTCGGCGGGTCCGAACGCGCGCGCGAGCGGCACGTGGGCCGTGGAAAGCTGTTGCCGCGGGATCGGGTCACCGGTCTGCTCGACCCGGGTAGCCCGTTCCTCGAGCTGTCCCCGCTGGCAGCGACGGACATGTACAGCAACGAGAGTCCCGGCGCCGGGATCATCACCGGCATCGGGCGCGTGTCGGGTCGGGAGTGTGTGGTCATCGCCAACGATGCCACCGTCAAGGGCGGCACCTACTACCCGATGACGGTGAAGAAGCACCTTCGCGCCCAGGAGATTGCGCTGCAGAACCGGCTGCCGTGCATCTATCTCGTCGATTCAGGGGGTGCCTTCCTGCCTCGGCAGGACGAGGTGTTCCCTGACCGCGAGCACTTCGGCCGGATCTTCTTCAACCAGGCGACGATGAGCGCGCAGGGCATTCCGCAGATTGCCGCGGTATTGGGCTCCTGCACCGCTGGCGGGGCCTATGTGCCTGCGATGAGTGACGAGGCGGTGATCGTGCGAGAGCAGGGCACCATCTTCCTCGGCGGCCCGCCTCTGGTGAAGGCCGCGACAGGCGAAGTCGTGACGGCCGAGGAGCTCGGTGGCGGAGACCTGCACGCGAGGACATCCGGGGTCACCGATCACCTCGCGCACGACGACCGCGACGCGCTCCGGATCCTGCGCCGCATCGTCTCCACGGTCGGCCCGCGCCCGCCTCTGCTGTGGGACGTGGCACCCACCGTCGACCCGATCGCCGACCAGCATGAGCTCTATGACGTGGTGCCCACCGACCAGCGCATTCCCTACGACGTGCACGACGTGATCACGCGCATCGTCGACGGCGGCGAATTCTCGGAGTTCAAGGCCGAATACGGCTCGTCACTGGTCACCGGCTTCGCGCGGATTCACGGCCATCCGGTTGGTGTCATTGCCAACAACGGCGTGCTGTTCAGTGAATCGGCCATGAAGGGAGCGCATTTCATCGAGCTGTGCGATAAGCGCATGGTGCCGTTGCTGTTTCTGCAGAACATTTCCGGGTTCATGGTCGGCCGTGACTACGAGGCCGGCGGGATCGCCAAGCACGGCGCCAAGATGGTCACGGCCGTCGCGTGCGCACGGGTGCCGAAGCTGACAGTGGTGATCGGTGGTTCCTACGGAGCGGGCAACTACTCGATGTGCGGACGCGCGTATTCGCCGCGCTTCCTGTGGATGTGGCCAAATGCCCGCATCTCGGTGATGGGTGGAGAACAGGCGGCGTCGGTTCTCGCCACCGTGGAGGCCGACGGCCGCCAGGCGCGGGGCACGCCGTGGCCGGCCGACGAGCAGGAGGCGTTCAAGGCGCCGATTCGCAGCCAATACGAGGAACAGGGCAACCCGTACTACTCCACTGCCCGCCTCTGGGACGACGGCGTCATTGACCCCGCCGACACCAGAACTGTTCTTGGTCTGGCACTTTCGATCGTCGGCCAAGGTCCCGTCGAGTCGGTCTCCTACGGCGTTTTCCGGATGTGACGGCCATGTCTTCTCCTATTCGCGCAAGCGGCTCATCGGCCTTCGACACTGTGCTTGTGGCCAACCGCGGAGAGATCGCGGTGCGGGTGATCCGGACGTTGCAGAAGATGGGCATCCGGTCGGTCGCCGTGTACAGCGATGCCGACTCCGGGGCGCCGCACGTGGCCGCCGCAGACGTCGCGGTGCGAATCGGACCCGCGCCGGCCCGGGACAGCTACCTGAGCATCGACGCGATCATCCACGCGGCGCGACGCACGGGTGCCCAGGCGGTACATCCCGGTTACGGATTCCTCGCTGAGAACCCAGAATTCGCGCTCGCGCTCGACGCCGCGGGCATCGTGTTCATAGGACCGCCCACCGCCGCGATCAAGACGATGGGCGACAAGATCTCCGCGAAGGCGGCGGTCGCACCGTTCGGGGTGCCCGTAGTGCCCGGTGTGGCCCGGCCTCAGATGACGGACGACGACCTCATCGAGGCCGCCGGCAAGGTCGGGTATCCCGTGCTCGTGAAGCCGTCGGCGGGCGGCGGAGGCAAGGGCATGCGAGTGGTGCACGCGCGGTCGGAGATGCAGGCCGCGTTGACGGCGTCCCGTCGTGAATCCGCAGCGGCATTCGGCGACGACACATTGTTCCTCGAACGATATGTCCTCTCGCCCAGACACATCGAGGTACAGGTGCTCGCGGACTCCTTCGGCAACGTCGTGCACTTCGGGGAACGGGAGTGCAGCCTTCAGCGTCGGCATCAGAAGGTCATCGAGGAGGCACCGTCGCCGCTGCTCGACCCTGCCACCCGCGCGGAGATCGGCGCCGCCGCTTGCGCCACCGCCCGCAGTGTCGACTACACCGGCGCGGGCACAGTCGAATTCATCTGCTCCGCCGAGAAGCCCGACGAGTTCTTCTTCCTGGAGATGAATACCCGGCTGCAGGTCGAACACCCGGTCACCGAGATGGTCACGGGCTGGGACTTCGTGGAGTGGCAGGTCCGCATCGCCGCCGGTGAGAAGCTTCCCATCACTCAGGACGACATCACGTTGCACGGCCACGCGATCGAAGCCCGGGTGTACGCGGAAGACCCGGCTCACGGATTCCTGCCAACCGGCGGCACTGTGCTGAATCTCGTTCAGCCCGAAGGCATTCCCGGAATCCGGGTGGACTCCGGGCTCGCCGAGGGCATGGTGGTGGGCAGCGACTACGACCCCATGCTCGCCAAGGTCATCGCCTACGGCGACGACCGCGCCACGGCACTGCGCCTGCTGGGCCGGGCGTTGCGGCACACCTCGGTTTCGGGTGTCCTCACCAACATCGACTTCCTGCGCTTCATTCTGGACGACCCTGACGTGATTGCGGGCCGGT
>JAVHWG010000297.1:0-3105 GCA_032159965.1 Mycobacterium sp. | reverse complement strand
CTTCCAGGACGCCCGCGTCGGCAGGCCTGCGCTGAAGCCCTTCAGTGATGGCGTCATCCACACCACCCTCGACAAGACGCTCAATCTCGATGGCACGCACATCATGTCGCTGTTCACGCAATGGGTGCCCGCAGAGTGGGCGGCCGAGCCCCACACCGAGGAACTCGACGCCTACGCCGACCGCGTGATCGATACCTACGACCAGGTGGCACCCGGCTTCAAGTCCTCGATCACCCACCGCGACGTCGTCGGGCCGTACGAGATGGAGCAGGAGTACGGCCTTATCGGCGGCAACATCTTCCACGGTGAGCTGTCGCTGGAGCAGCTGTTTCACATGCGCCCCGCACCGGGCTACGCCGACTATCGAACACCCATCTCCGGGCTGTACAACGGCAGTTCGGCCACCCACGCAGGCGGCGGCGTATGTGGTATCCCTGGCTGGCAGGCGGCGCGCGCGGCGCTCTCGGACAAGAAGCGGCGCTGGCGCAAGCGATGAGCGAGGCGCGCCGCGACGCCGTGGCCACGATGCTCGGCGCCCGCTCGTTGGCGGTGGTCGGCGCAAGTTACCGACCCGACAGCTTCGGTGCCCGGATGGTGCTCGAGGCGCAACGGGGTTCGGCCCGTGTGCATTTGGTCAATCCGCGCTACGACCGTGTCGGCGGCCTCTCCTGCGCCCCGTCGCTGACCGATCTCGACGGACCTGTCGACGTGGTCCTGCTCGGCGTGCCCGACACGGCGCTCGTCGAGCAGCTGGAGCTCGCAGCGGAGATGGGTGCACCGTCGGCGGTGCTGTTCGGGTCCGCGCACGGCCTGCGCGAGAAGATCGCGGCGACGGCGACCGACGCGGGCATGGCGTTGTGCGGGGCCGGTTGCATGGGGTTCGTCAACAACGCGCTCGGTGTGCGGGCGCTCGGATACCTGGAGCCAGATCCCTTGCCTGCGGGGGGAATCAGCCTTGTCACCCATTCCGGGTCGGCGTTCTCGACGCTGTTGCGCGCGCGTCGTGGCTTCGGATTCCGGCTCGCGGTGTCCTCCGGGCAGGAGCTCGTGACCGATGCCGCCGATTACGTCGACTATGCGCTCGACGATCCAGGGACGCGCATCATCGCGCTGCTGCTGGAGACGCCCCGTGCTGTTCCGCGCCTGCGGCGGTCGCTGCTGCGCGCCGCTGAACAGGACGTGCCGGTGGTAATCCTGACCGTCGGTGGATCGCCGCGCGGTCGCGACATGGTCGCCGCGCACTCGGGAGCGCTTGCCGGTGAACATGCGGCATGGCAAGCCTTCTGCGCCGCCACCGGCGCGGTGCACGTGAGCGATCTGGCGGAGTTCACCGACACCCTTGAGCTGTTCTCGGCTGGACGGCGGGCGCGCGCAGCCGGGGTGGCCACCGTGCACGACTCGGGCGCCGAGCGCGCGCTGCTTGCCGACCTCGCACACGAGTTGGAGGTGCCGTTCGCCGACCTGGCCGACGACACGCTGGCCACCATCGGCGGCATGCTCGACGACGGTTTGGCGCCGACCAACCCCCTCGATGTGTGGGGCACCGGCGCCGACACCCGCAACCTGTTCGGCTCCTGTCTGCGCGCGATGATCGACGATCCAGGCGTAGGCGTCACCGCGCTCGCCGTGGACATGGTCACCGAGTTCGACGGTGACACGTCGTACGCCGACGCGGTGCTGGACGTCGCGAACGGTACCGATGCTCCGCTGGCGGTGCTGGCGTCGGTGCCGTCGGCGATCGACGGCCCGACCGCGCAACGGCTGCGTGACAACGGAATTCCAGTGCTGGAAGGCTTCCGCAGCGGCTTGGCGGCGCTTGGCCATCTCACGCGATGGCCACTGCCGGTCGAACCAATGCCGCCACCCAGACCACGCCCAGAGATCCGTGCGGGCGCGTCGGCCTTCGAGTTGCTCGCCGCGTACGGGGTCCCGATTGTGGAAACACGAACGGCGGACACGCTTGACGAAGCGTTGGCGGCGGCGGACGCGGTCGGTTACCCGGTCGCGCTGAAAACTCTTGGCGTTCTGCACAAGAGCGATGTTGGGGGCGTCGCACTCAACCTGGTGAGTACGGCGGCATTGCGCGAGGCGTACGCGGCGATGGCGCAGTCACTTGGCGCGGCGGTCACCGTGCAACCGATGGTCGCCGACGGTGTCGAGGTGTCGGTCGGATTCGTACGCGATGACGCCTTCGGCCCGCTGGTTGTCGTCGCGGCAGGCGGTACCCTGGTCGAACTGCTTGCCGACCGCGTCGTCGCGTGCCCGCCCATCTCGCATGCCGGGGCGCGACGTCTACTCACCGGATTGCGGATCGCGCCTGTGCTGGCAGGCTGGCGCGGTGCCCCGGCTGTCGATATCGACGGGCTGGCGGAGGTGATCGTGGCGTTTTCCGAGATGGCGATTCAACTTGCCGACGTGGACGCCGTGGAGGCCAATCCCGTCATCGCGTCGCAGGACCGTGTTATCGCGGTCGACGCACTGGTTCAGCCGAGTCGGGCAGAATCCTAGAGATGGCGTGGGACTTCTCGACTGATCCGGACTTCCAGAAGAAACTCGACTGGGTCGAGGAGTTCTGCTCCGACGAGGTCGAGCCGCTCGAGTTCGTCTTCCCCTATGCGGTGCGTTCGCCTGATCCCCACGTCAAGGCCTACGTCCGCGGCCTGCAGCAGCAGATCAAGGACCAGGGCCTGTGGGCGATCTTTCTTGACGAGGAGCTCGGCGGCCCTGGCTTCGGCCAGCTCAAGCTGGGGCTGCTGAACGAGGTCATCGGCCGCTACCAGGGCGCCCCGCAGATGTTCGGCGCCGCGGCCCCCGACACCGGGAACATCGAGATGCTCGCCGCCTTCGGCACCGACGAGCAGAAGAAGCGGTGGCTGGAGCCGCTGCTGAACCAGGACATGTTCTCGGCGTACTCGATGACCGAGCCCCAGGGCGGATCCGATCCCAACCTGTTCAAAACCACGGCCGTGCGCGACGGCGATGAATGGGTCATCAACGGCGAGAAGTGGTTCACGTCGGCGGGCCGCGTCGCTGACATCTTGTTCGTGATGTGCACGAACGGCATGTTCGTCGTGCCACGCAACACTGCCGGTGTGGAAATCCAGC
>JAVHWG010000270.1:0-3512 GCA_032159965.1 Mycobacterium sp. | reverse complement strand
AGCCGATTGCGGTGACGATCACGTTGATCACGAACAACGCAATGAACGAGAAGACCACCGTCTCGTTGACGGCGTTACCGACCCCGGCCGGACCGCCGCCGACCGAGATGCCCATATAGCAGGCGATCAACCCGGCGGTCAGTCCGAACAGGGTCGCCTTGATCAAGGCCACCACGACATCGCTCAAACCGGTGATCAGGGTCATCCCGGCGACGAACGCTCCAGGGGTGACGTGCTGGAAGTACACCGAGAAGAAGAAGCCGCCGGCCAGTCCGACCAGGATCACCAGCGACGACAACAGCAGAGCAACCGTCGTGGCCGCCAGCACCCGCGGCACCACCAACGTCTGGATCGGATTGATCCCCATCACGCGCAGGGCATCGAGTTCCTCGCGAATCGTGCGCGCGCCCAGATCGGCACACATCGAGGTGGCCCCGGCGCCCGCGACCACCAGCACCGTGACGATGGGACCGGTCTGGTTGACCGTGCCCAGCGACGCACCCGTCCCAGAGAAGTCCGCCGCCCCGAACTCGACGAGCAGGATGTTGAACGTGAACACCGTCAACACGGTGAAGGGGATCGACAACATCAACGTCGGTACCAATGAGACCCTTGCCACGAACCACGTCTGCAGCAGGTACTCGCGCCACGCGAATGGCCGGCGGAACATGCACGCAAAGGTGTCCAACGCCATCGCGAAGAATCCACCCAAGCCGCGGAACGGCTTCGCGATGCTACTGGTCGACACCACTTACCTGCTCTCCCGTGTCGACGTGATGACGCGAAACCGCTTCGCGGACAGCAGGACAGCATCGGGGTGGTCGGGGTCACTCCGCCGCGCCGGCGAGTAATGCCGCTGCAACTCCGAAACCCCATGACGGCAGTGTGAAGGGTCCGGGTAACCGAGCGTTCGGTGGCACGAACCCGTACACCGGGGCGCCCCGTCGCGAAGAATAGATGGCCGTGGCGGGCACGGGAACTCGCGCCGTGTCCTCCGCCCTACATCGCCGGAAGCCAATGATTGAAGGTGCTGCGGACAAGCCGCTGATTTTATGGTGGCTCCACGGTGCGCGCCGCGCGCAATCAGTCCATCAGGGCCTCGACGAAGTCTCCGCGAGCGCACCGGGGTGGGGTGAAAGATCATCCTCGTGCCCATGTGCATTGGCGTGTGGCGGGATTCGAGCAGCAGCCAAACGGAGTCCATCGGGCCCAGCAACTTCATCGGCGAGCCTCTTTCGGCAGTACCGTGGCGACTCTTTCCGGCGGGAAGGGTGTGGCGTGGGTCACTCGAGGGACGTTAACACATTAATATGTCACATGCCACACATTTAATTGCCACTCGACACATCGAGCTACGCTCTTGCCATGGCCAGCGTTGGTGATCGCAAGACTGACCCGTCGCAGTCCTGACTCCCCCGCCACGCCGAGATACCGGCCTGGGACGACATGGACCCGGCGCTGAAACCGGCGTTGAACGGGAGATGGAGGTCTACGCCACCTTCATGGAGCACACTGACCACCACGCCGGCCGGTTGCTCGACGCGCTCGGACCAGTGCTCGACGACACGCTGGTCTACCTCATCGTCGGCGACAACGGAGCCTCGGCCGAGGGCACGCTGCAAGGTGCATTCCAACGAAATGGCCAACTTCAACGGCATGGCTGCCATCGAGACAGCCGAGTTCCTACTGTCCAAGCTCGACGAGTTCGGTGGCGAAGGCTCCTACGGCCACTACGCGGTTGGGTGGGCGTGGGCGATGGACACGCCCTATCAGTGGACTAAGAGGTCTGGCACGGAATTTCGGTGACGTATTTCGCAGGGGCCGTTGTGCGGCGGGCGTGAGGGCGGCGTCTTCGTGGGCGGCGACGCGCTCGAGGAGGGCGTTCAGATCGTCTTTGGTGAAATTCCATTCGAACGGTGTGGCGATCTGTTCGTAGCACTGCTGGAAGTCGAGCAGTCGGACCTCGACCTCGTCGAGGGTGTGGAAGTCGTTGGGTGAGACGACTTTACGTTTGCACGACGGAGAAGGAGATCTCCACTTGATTGAGCCAAGACGCGTGCACGGGCAGGTGGATCAGGCGGAGTTTGGGCCAGCGATCCTGGAGCCGGTCGATGCTGGCCTGTCCGCGGTGGGAGGAGTCGTTGTCAACCACCCAGAACACTCGACGCGCGGTGGCGTAGGGCTCGGTGGTCATGACCTGGTCGACCAGCCGGTCGAAGGGTCGATGCCGGTGGTCTGCTCGCAGCGCCCGAACACCTTGGCGCGGTGCACGTCCCAGGCTGCCAGGTAGGCCAGGGAGCCGCCGCGGAAGTACTCCGCCTCGACGCGCGCCGGCCGGCGCGGCGCCGGGGGTGTGGTGGGGTGTTTGCGGATGCGAGCCTGGATGGAGGTCTTCTCGTCGGCGGAGATGACGTACTTGTCGGGCCGCAGCGCCGTGTCGTGGAAGCGGCGGGCATAGCGGTCGAGCACCCGGGCCGCCTTGGGTCCGAAGTCGGGGTCGCGGGGGAAGATCCAGGAGCGGTGCTGCCAGGGCTTGATCGCATCGGCGCTGAGCCAACGCCAGATCGTGGTGCCCGAGATCGAGGCGGTAATGCCTTGCTCGACGGTGGCGCGGGCCAGACCGGGGCACTGCCAGCGCGCCAGCGGCCGGGGCTTGTTGGCGACCACGACGGCAGGGGGAAAGCTCGGGGGCCGTCCTCCCCGAGCCAGATCGGTCAGCCCGGCCAGACGCTGGTCGAAGAAGCGTTGCGCCATTTGGAGACGACTTGCCGCCGCGTGTCTAGGCGTGCGGCGATCTCGTCGTTGCCCAGGCCTTCGGCAGCGTAGAGCCCCGATCCGGGCGCGCACGACTTCCGAATACGATGACGTATATCGACGCGCGCGGGCTTCGAGTTCGTCCGTTCGCCTTCGGCCAAGGCGATGCTGTATGGGCTGGTTCGTGGCATGCTGCTCCCTTCGTCAAGGGCCAGGTGATTCGCCCATGAATGTCACGACCGGATCGCTGGACCGCTCCCACCGGGAAGCCGCAAGGCTTGATGTCATAACCGGATGAATTCATCCACCGTGCATTCCGGAACTCCCCGCATCGGCAGATTGGCTACGATCCCGTAAGGTCACAGGTCATCGACGGGAGGATAAGTCGATGATCGACACTGTCGACATGCTGTTGGTGCATCGGGTAATCCGCCGCGAGCTGCGCAACGCCCCCGAGCAGATCGGTGGCGTCAAGGCGGGCAACACAGAGCGCTCCGCCTTGATCGCCGATCACCTCGGCCACATCGTCGCTGCGCTTCACCATCATCACGCGGCTGAGGACGAGCTGCTGTGGCCACGCCTCCGTACCCGAGTGCCCAGCTCTGACCTCAAGATTCAGCAGATGCAAGACGAACACGCCGCTATCGCCGAGTCGGCCGAGAAGGTACAGGCCATTCGGACCCGGTGGGGCGAGTCGTCTGACCGTGAACTGGCAGCGCAATTGATCGCCGCCACTAAGGACCTATCGGCCAGAGCCC
>JAVHWG010000269.1:0-11897 GCA_032159965.1 Mycobacterium sp. | reverse complement strand
GTTCCAGTTGTCGCGCACCTCGGCGGGAGCCCTGGTGTCCATTGGGTCGACAGGCGGGACCGTCTCGACCAGGTCGCACATCTGGCACGGGATCGAGGGCGGGTCGTCGAGGGACACGTTGGCAAGGGTGCGGGCGCTGTTGTAGCCGCAGGCGTGAACAACCTGTGCGGCCTCGGGGGTGGTGTAGCCGAACGGGTAGGCGAAGTTGCGTATCGGATATCCCCAGGCGAGCCAGTTGTCGCGGTCACCGCAGACCTGACGTGCGATCTCGGCGTCGGAAAGCTCGTTGAGTTGGGGGTGGTTGACGGTATGTCCGGCGATCTCGTGACCGTCCTGGGCAACCGCGTCGACCTGGGGCAGCGTCAGGTAGCCGGGCTTGCCGATGTTGCCGCTGTTCAAGTAGAACGTCCCGCTCAGGCCGTGTGCGTGCAGCAGGTTGGCGGCTGTCGTGTTGGAGGCCCGCCCGTCATCGAAGGTGATGGTGACCACGGTCTGGCCGGGTGCCAGCACCAGTGGATCGGGGGACGGGGGCGGCAGGACGGGATTGGGCCGTGCTGCCACCGGGTCAGCGGGGAGGGCCAAGGCTGAGGGTGGTGAGGAGGCCGGGGGGGTGCGCAGTTCGATGCCGCAGCCGCTGGCCACCAGGCACACGGTGACCAGGATCGCGCTAAGCCGAAACAACGCTGCCCTGCCTCAGCCCCGCAGCGACTTTGCGAATGATGTCGTCCACCTGAGTAACCGGCACGAAGCCCAGCAGCCGATGTGCCTTGGTGTTATCGGGCACCCGGCGGCGCATGTCCTCGTACCCCTCGCCGTAGGCCTGATCGTAGGGCACCAGCTCGATGTCGCTGGTGGACCCGGTCACAGCGATGATGCGCACCGCGAGATCGTAGATCGAGATCTCCTGAGCCCCACCCAGGTTGACCGCCTGACCGTAAGCATCCGACTTCTCCGAGAGCGCGACCAGCGCGGGCACGATGTCACCGACGTAGGAGAAGCAGCGGGTCTGTTGCCCGTCGCCGAACACCGTCGTCGGCTCACCGCGCAGAGCCTGGCCGACCAGGTTGGGCACCACCATCCCGTAGCGCCCGGTCTGGCGTGGTCCCACCGTGTTGAACAGCCGGGCGATGGCGACCTGCAGCCCGTGCTCGCGCCAGTAGGCGTGCGCGAAGGCCTCGTCGAGACCCTTGGCTGCCGCGTAGGTCCACCGGCTCACCAGCGGGTCGCCCAGGATGCGATCGGAGTCCTCGGGCAACTTGTCCGCCGTGTTCTTGCCGTAGATCTCGCTGGTGGAGGCCAGCACCATCACCGCGTGCGCCGACAGGGCCGCCTCCAAGACGTTCTCGGTGCCGTGCAGGTTGACCCGCAGGCTTTTCAGTGGCTCCTCGATGATGCGCCGCACCCCGACGGCAGCCGCCAGGTGGAAGACCCGGTCGGCTGCGGTGATGACTTCGGTGACCAGATGACGGTTGAGGACAGAGCCCTCGATTAGGTGGAAGTGTTCGTGCTTCATGACCTGTACGAGGTTGGTTGGCGAGCCGGTGGAGAAGTCGTCGAGGACGGTGACGTGGTCGCCGGCGGCCAGCAGGTAGTCGGTGAGGTGGCTGCCGATGAATCCGGCGCCTCCGGTGATAACAGTTCTCATGCCGCTCCTTCGAGTGACGTGGCGGTGAGCGAAGGTCTCTGTCGTCCAGAGATGCGATGTCGTCCAGAGATGCTGGGAGAGGTCGCTTTCCGGCGGGTTGGGCTGATCCAGCGGCCACTGGACTGGGTGCGCGACACCGACATTGGGATGGCCCGCAGGCAGACGTAGGCCTCCACGATCCGCATGAATGGGAACACCGGGGCCACCAGCAGCAGGCCGGGCCGTCGCAACGTGAACGCGGCAAACACGGTCAGCGCCAGATCGGGCAGCAGGAAGCCGAACACCACGTAGTACGGCGCCAGCGTCCCGATCACCTCCAAGCCCATCACCTTGGGGTTCCCGTACCGATTGGCCAGCGTCTCGCTGTACGTCGCCAGCAGCATCAGTGGCAGCATCGTCAGCAAGATGACACTGGACGAGATCAGCTCGGCGACCTGCAGGCTCAGCGCGACCCAAAACCGGCCGATGTGCAGCAGCCCGTGACGGCGGACCGTCTGCCAGTAGCCCAGCGTCCAGCGCCGGATCTGGCCCACGTAATCATGCCAGGTGTCTGGGTCCTGGGTGAAGGCGACGGCAGTGTCGGGATGAAAAGCGATGCGGCCCAGCTTCTTTGCATGCACCTCGAAGGTCATGTTGAAGTCCTCGATGACCAGTCCGGGCGCCGCGATGTCGATGTGGTGCAGGATGTCGGTCCGGTACATGCTGGCGAATCCCGGGACGATCGACACGACGTTGGCCCATCGTGCGGCCTGCCCGTACTTGACCAGCAGCTGCGTCAACGCGTAGACCCGCGACCGGTAGGAAACCAGGAACCGGCCCATCCTGGTCCGGGGTGGTGGATCCCACAGGCATTTCACTCGGCCGGCGACGGCCACTATCGCGGGGTCGTCGAACAACGGCAGGCCTGTGCTCAGGTAATCGGGGGCCAGCCGAGTGTCGGCGTCGAGCAGCAGGACTACCTTGAACCGGCGGGGCAGGTCGAAATGCTCGATCCCGGCCACCAGGGCACCGGCCTTGCCCCGGTTGGGTGACAGGTCGAGAACGTGCACCCCGAACCGCGCGGCGATGTCGGCGGTGTGGTCGGTGGAGCCGTCCGAGATGACGTGGATCTGGGACGGCGGCAGTAATGCGGCCACCGCCCGCAGAGACCCTTCGAGGACCGCCGCCTCGTTGTGCGCGGGGATGAGGACTGCGACGTCCTCATTCTCGAACTGGTGTCCGCCGCGCTCCAAGCTGTGACCGTGCCGCTGTCGGCTGCGATGTCGAGTCGCCGACGCTTTCCGCCGCCTCGGCAGCAATCGGCGGCCGATCCCGATGACGGTCCAGAACAGCGTGTTTGCACCCAGGATCAGCACGGTGAGCAGGACCGCGGCCAAAAGAGCAGCGGTCATGAGCGATACGTGGCGTCCAACACCGTGGGATGCACAGCCAGCCAGTCATGATTCACCTCGGCGTGCCGGGTGTGAATCAGGGCAAGGTCCCAGGTGTCATTTTCGGGATCCTGGTGGCTGCTCACCCGCCCGCCATGGCGTGTCTGCAGGGACTCGACCAGCGGATCGGTGAATGCGACCGAAGCGCCCGCGGCCGCCAGCTCGTCGATGATCTCCAGTGCCGGTGACTCCCGGATGTCGGCCACTCCCGGCTTGTAGGTCACGCCCACCACCAGCACCCGCGCGCCGCGTGTCGCACACCCGTTCTCGGCCAGCATTGCCCGCGCCTGCGCCACGACGTTGCGCGGCCGCAGCGCGATCGCTGTCATCGCCGTCCGTGTCACCGGCGAGTCGAAGCGCCGCGCCCGCAGCTGCCACAGCAGGTAGTGCGGGTCGCACGGGATGCAGTGCCCGCCCACCCCCGGACCGGGGTAGAAAGGCATGAACCCATACGGCTTGGTCGCCGCGGCGGTGATCACTTCGATGACGTCCACCCCTAGTTCCCGCGCGGCATCGGAGAACTCGTTGGCCAGCGCGATGTTGACCGCCCGGAACGTATTCTCGACCAACTTGGTCATCTCCGCCGCCTCCGGGCACGACACGGTGTGTATCGCACTTGCGGTGTGGGCCAGCAGCTCTGCCGCCCGCGAGGTGCATTCCGCGGTGACACCACCCACCACCCGCGGCGTGGAATCGGGTGCATGGGCCTCCACACCGGGGTCGATGCGCTCGGGGCTAAATGCGACGAACACGTCGCGACCCACCTCAAACCCACGGTCCCGCAACGGATTAGAGATGAGTTCTCGCGTACACCCGACATAGGTGGTGGACGTCAACACGATCGTCTGCGCGGCTCTGGCGTTGGCGACCACATTGGCACAGGCACCCGAGAGCGCCCGCAGGTCCGGCGATTGGTGGGCGTCGATGGGGGTGGGGACGCACACCACGACCGCATCCGCTCCCGACAGCGCGGTGGGCTCGGTCGTGAGCCGCAACGAGTCTCCCTGCAGATGATGAGCCAGGCGTTGATGGTCCCGGTCCAGCAGATCGACCCGTCCGGACTTGATATCGACCAGCCGGGTCTCGCTGATGTCACAGCCGATGATCCGGGCCCCGTGATCGGCCAGGCTCAGCGCGGTGGGCAGGCCTACATAGCCCAGGCCGACCACCGCGACGCGGCGTCCCCGCAGCGTGGCCATGAGCCGGTGCTGGCTCCGAAGTGCGGCGGTCATTCGGCACCCACCCAACTCGAGTGGTCCTTGGCCGCCGCGCCCACGATCCACGCCGGTGACGTGGCGTCGGCGGCGTAGACCTGCCTCCAGGTCATGCCGTTCACGGCGAGCAACTGGGCGACGATGTCGTGGTCGATAGTGATGCGGTTGGCGGTGATCGTCGCGACCCAGCCCGCCCGTTCCCGCACGGTGCGGGCATGGGAGATCCCGTCGATCATTGTGGCCACCTTTTCCACCGCGCAGCCAGACGGGTTGATAACTGCAGTGGCTTGCTGTGTCGGCTGGATGAGTTGTCCTCGGGTGCAGAACCGGGAAGCTCCCGCCTTCTCATGCCGTAACCGCCGCAGAACAGAACCACCTTCGTGGCGTTGTCCCCGGGTCGATGTGGATGCAGAACAAGGTGCTGTGGGTTAACTGTATGTCCATCAGGGCGTCTCTCTGGTCTCGTCTTAGCGTCGGACGAACGGCCCTGACGTGGACTGTTGGTCGCCTGGTGACGGGTGTCCCAGACATATAGTTCTTTGCTGGTCGCAGTTTGTCAACTAAAAGTATGTTTTACTACTCATACCAAACCTAAGTCCTGTCCCCCGCATCACCGATCTTCGCCCTGATGCCCACGATGAGCAGGGAAAAAGGTTTGCGAGGACGAACTAACCCTGGTAATTGGCGGTGTCGCATGGCCACGGCGGCAACTGAGAATCCGGCAGGACGTCGCACCTTCTCGGCCGAGCGTGACCTTCGCGCTGGCGCGAACGCAGCCTCGCTGGCGATCAGCCCCGGGGCCAACCCAAAGGTGGTGAGCGCATGCTCGGCCATGCGAGCGCCAGGATCGCACACCCGTTCGATCAAAAGGGCGTCGAACTGCGAGGACGCCGGAGACGGAACAGAGCCTCCTGTCAGGATTGAACTGACGACCTACGCTTTACAAGAGCGTTGCTCTACCGCTGAGCTAAGGAGGCAGGGGGCTCCTAGCGTATCGGGTCAGTCCCGTCGTCTTCCGCGTCGATGACACGTTGTGCCGCCACGATCGGCGGCGCCGACGGTCGGGGCCGCCGCGACCGGGATCGACCCGCGAACCGCTCGGCGATACCACCCAGCGGACTGGCCATGGTCGTCAACGTGTCGACAGCGTCCCGCAGCATGTCGATGGTGGGAGTCAATGCCTCCACATTGGGCATCACCCTGTTGAGGGTCTCGGCGGCGAACGCGATCTGATCCAGCGGGCCGTTGCGCGCCGTCAGCATGTCGATCAGCCCGCCCTTGGCCAGGAACCGCTCAGCCAGTCCGTCCTCGGACAACAGCCTCTCTATCAGGCCTTCCTCGGCGAGCAACTGGTCTACCAGCCCGCCCGGGGCGACGGCACGCTCCAGCGGTCCGCCCGGCTGCATCAACCGTTCCACCGGACCGCCGGGGGCCAGGGCCTGTCCCAGCGGCGTGCTGTCGTCGAGCATCGCTGCGAGTCGGTTCACCTTCTCGAGGGTCGGTTCGATCCCGAGTAGGTTCGCCACCGCCGACGACGCCGGCTGCCCATCCGCGTCGCCCAGTGCCTTTCGCGCCAGCCCCACCCCGGCTCCTGCCAGTGCAAGGCTCGCATCTGCGGCGGCCAACCCCACCTTCGCCGGCGCGACGAATGCTGCCGCCAAGCGTTTGCCGACATCCATGCGCGCCAGTCTATGCACCCAGCTCCGGGATCAGACGGCCCTCGAGTCTGTGAAACACACAGTAAGCTCACAGGCAGATTGCAGGCTTATGCAATGCGGAGAGAGAACATTGAGCCGCATGAGTGCAGCACCGGTACAGGACTCGATGCCCGAAGCCAAGGTTCTGGTCGTCGACGACGAGACCAACATCGTCGAACTCCTGTCGGTGAGTCTGAAGTTCCAGGGCTTCGAAGTCCACACCGCGTCCAACGGTCCGGCCGCACTCGATCGCGCCCGAGAAGTACGGCCAGACGCGGTGATCCTCGACGTGATGATGCCCGGCATGGACGGCTTCGGCGTGCTGCGACGACTGCGCGCCGACGGCATCGATGCACCCGCGCTATTCCTCACCGCCCGAGATACATTGCAGGACAAGATCACTGGACTGACGCTCGGTGGTGACGACTACGTCACCAAGCCGTTCAGTCTCGAAGAGGTGGTTGCGCGGTTGCGGGTGATACTGCGGCGAACAGGTCGGGGCACAGAACAGCCGCGCAGCGCCAAGCTGACGTTCGCCGACATCGAGCTCGACGAGGAGACGCACGAGGTCTGGAAAGCGGGCGAGCCGGTGTCGCTCTCGCCGACCGAGTTCACATTGCTCCGGTACTTCATGATCAACGCCGGCACGGTCTTGAGTAAGCCGAAGATCCTCGACCACGTCTGGCGGTACGACTTCGGCGGCGACGTCAACGTCGTCGAGTCCTACGTCTCGTATCTGCGGCGCAAGGTCGACACGGGCGAAAAGCGATTGCTGCACACGCTCCGCGGCGTGGGATACGTACTTCGCGAGCCGCGGTAGCCCCCGCTGGCGGACAATAACGGGATGCCCCTACCTCGCGCACGAGGTGTCCCACTCCGGGTGGCTCTGGTGGCCGCGATGTTGGTGCTGGTCGGCTTCGGTTTGCTGGCGTCCGGCATCGCGGTGACCTCGATTCTTCGCCACGGCCTGATCAACCGCGTCGATCAGACGCTGATAGACGCCTCTCGCGGGTGGGCGCAGGCTCCGCGCAGGCTGCCCCCGGTGCCCAGCGAGGGCCCCAACCCCGGTCGGCCACCCTCCAACTTCTATGTCGTGGTCATCAGCAAGGACGGCGTCGAGTCCAAGGAATTCAACGACCGCGATGCCGACCCCGCGCTCCCGAAGAACAATGACGTCGGCCCGGAACCGGTGACTGTCGGCTCGCTTGACGGTTCCAATACCCAGTGGCGTGCAGTCTCCGTGCACGGCAGCCACGGCGAATTGATCACGGTGGCCTTCGACCTCTCCGACGTGCAGTCGACGGTTCGCGCGTTGACGTGGTCGCAGGTCGGCATCGGCTTGGCGGTTCTGCTGGTTCTCGGCGTCGCCGGGTACGTGGTGGTGCACCGCAGCCTGCGACCACTTTCCGAGGTCGAGCAGACGGCCGCCGCGATCGCTGCGGGCCAGCTTGACCGACGGGTACCCGAACGCGACCCACGCACCGAAGTCGGCCGATTGTCATTGGCGCTCAACGGAATGCTCGCTCAGATCCAGCGGGCCGTCGCGTCGTCGGAACAATCCGCCGCGCAAGCCCGCACATCTGAGGACCGAATGCGCCGGTTCATCACCGATGCCAGTCACGAGCTGCGTACTCCCCTCACGACGATCCGCGGGTTCGCCGAGCTTTACCGGCAAGGCGCCGCCCGCGACGTCGAATTGTTGATGTCGCGCATCGAAAGCGAGTCGCGCCGCATGGGCGTGCTCGTCGAGGATCTGCTGCTGCTCGCACGTCTCGACGCTCAGCGTCCGCTGGAGCGACGGCGGGTGGACCTGCTCGTGCTGGCGACGGATGCCGTCCACGACGCACAGTCGATTGCACCCAAGCGGCGTGTCCAGATCGAGGTCTTCGATGGACCCGGCACGCCCGAAGTGCTCGGCGATGAGGCCCGGCTCCGGCAGGTGCTGGGCAACCTCGTCTCGAACGCGTTGCAGCACACACCCGACAGTGCGCGCGTCACGGTGCGGGTCGGTACCGAGGACAACGAAGCCAAGCTCGAGGTCGTCGACGAGGGCCCGGGCATGAGCGAGGAGGACGCTCACCGCGTCTTCGAGCGCTTCTACCGCACCGACTCGTCGCGGGCGCGGGCGAGTGGTGGAACCGGGCTCGGCCTGTCAATCGTCGATTCGCTGGTGTTCGCGCACGGCGGCACGGTCACCGTGACCACCGCGCCGGGTCGTGGCTGCCGCTTTCAGGTCAGTCTGCCCCGGATCGCAGACCTCCCGGCTTACGATGCGGTCCAGGACGAGCCGGTTCACATCAGCTGAGCGAGCGCTTCGGTGATTTTGGCCTGTGCTTCGTCGAGGGACTCCTTTGACGGGTTCTGGTCGACGTTCGCGAACCCGAAGTCAGCCAAATCGCGCGCGGGGAAGACGTGCACGTGGAGGTGCGGAATCTCGAGCCCGGCGATGATCACGCCGGCCCGCTCGACGTCGAACGCTCGACAGACCGCCTTGCCGATCAATTGGGAGACGGCCATCACCTTGCTGAATGCCGCCCCGTCGACATCCTGCCATTGGTCGATCTCGGCACGCGGCACCACCAACGTATGACCCTGTGTCATCGGTTGAATGGTGAGAAATGCCACGACTTCGTCGTCCTGGTAGACGAACCGGCCGGGCAACTCGCCGTTGATGATCTTGGTGAACAGGGACGCCATGCGGACGAGCATGGTGGTACCGGCCGTTGATCGTCAAGCAGCGCGATCGTTACCCGCCTCCCAGCAATCTTGCAGCCTGACGGCAGTCCTACGGCAGCTTGTGACATGACGGTGGGAACTCGTGACAGCTGCGGGGGTGGGCGGCGAAGCGGACGCCGACGTTGACGACCGGCGCAGTACTCGGGCGCAGGATTACGTCCTCGATGTCGTGATCCCGGTATACAACGAGCAGGACGACCTGCCGGTCTGCGTCCACCGATTGCACTCGTTCTTGGCAAGCGACATGCCGTACCGGTCGAGGATCACGATCGCCGACAACGCGAGTACAGACGAAACCCTTGTGGTCGCAAAGCGATTAGCGGACGAACTGCCGGACGTAGCAGTGCTCCACCTCGACGCGAAAGGCCGCGGCGGGGCGCTGCAGGCTGCGTGGTCGTCGTCGAACGCAACGGTGGTGGCGTACATGGACGTCGACCTGTCCACCCACTTGTCGGCGCTGATGCCCCTTGTCGCACCGCTGATCTCGGGTCATTCCGACATTGCGATCGGTTCGCGACTCGCGGCATCGGCACGTGTTGTGCGCGGTCCGAAGCGCGAGTTCATCTCCCGCAGTTACAACCTGCTGCTGAAGAGCGCCCTCGGTGCGCGTTTCTCGGATGCCCAGTGCGGATTCAAGGCCATGCGCGCCGACGTCGCACGCGAGCTGCTCCCGTTGGTCTCCGATACCGGATGGTTCTTCGACACCGAGCTGCTGGTGATCGCCGAGCGGGCCGGGCTGCGTATCCACGAGGTCCCGGTCGACTGGGTCGACGATCCGGACTCGCGCGTCGACGTCGTACGCACGGCGGTCGACGACCTGAAAGGCTGTTGGCGTGTCGGCCGCGCGCTGGCCACTGGCGCGTTGCCGCTGCGCGAGCTGCAACGCAGCCGCGGCCGGGAGCCGTTGATCGTCGGTGTGCCGCCCGGGATGGTGGGTCAGTTGGTCAAGTTCGGAATCATCGGAGTGGCAAGCACACTGGTCTACACAGTCCTGTACTGGCTGCTGCATCCGGAACTTGGCGGTCAGGCGGCGAACCTCGTCGCGCTGCTGATCACGGCGATTGGAAACACATCGGCCAACCGCGCATTCACGTTCGGTGTTCACGGCAGGACGAATCTGGCACGCCATCAGTTCCAGGGTCTGCTGATGTTCGCCTTCGGGCTGGCGCTCACCAGTGGTTCCCTGTTCATCTTGCAGCACTACGTACCCGATGCCGGCCGTGCGATTCAGCTGCCGGCGCTGGCCGCGGCGAACTTGCTCGCCACACTGGTCAGGTTCGTAGCACTGCGACACGTCTTCGGCGCGCACCGCCGAATGCGCTGTGCCCCATGACCGAGACAGTCCGGCTTAGCGCAACCCGCCCGCGATGTGGTACTCCTCGTCCTGGACGAACGGTGTGGCTGTCACCGAATAAGGCGAGTTCACGACCGTCACAGTCTGGCCGGCGCGGGTCATCGTGACCGTGATGTCGCCCAGCTGCAGCGGCACCGTGACGACGTTGCGCCCCGCGTTCACTGCGACTGTGGAGATGACCCCTCCGGCATTGACCGTGATCGTCGCCGGCGCTGTTGCGAACACCACCACGTCAATGGTGTTGGTAGCCGCGGGCGTTCCCGGCCTGATCTTCATGGGCAGCGCCTCGTCGTACGTGGACTGCGCGTTGGCGAACTGCGTGCGATTGGAGACGTAAAGGGCGTCGCGCACGATCGTCGGATTGACCCCGTACTTGTACTGCGCTATCGAATAGGCCTGCAGATCGAGCATGTCATAGCCGTGTTGGACCGACGGTGCAATAGACGTGTTCTCCGCATAGTCGTTCCACGTGACCATCTGGACCCACTCCGCACCCTGATTGATCGCGATTTGCCAGTCGTTCAGCGCGGTGTCCGTGTTACCGGACTCCTCGTAGATCCCTTCCCGTGGCCGGTTGTCTTGGAACGCAACGGGTTGCATCCAGATCTTGCCCAAGGCATGGGCCTTATTGATGAGGTCGACCTGTGAACCGGGATTAGAGTTGTTCGGATCGGTCGACGCGGGATTGCGTCCTCCCCAGTTGCCGAACCCGTAGCTGAACGGCGCAAAGGCGTCCATGTTGCTGTAGGCGTCGAGGAACGTCGGCACGAAAGCGACATCAATGCCATAGGTGTTCTTCAACACGCCCAGGCTGCTGTTCCACCAGCTTGCCGTCTGTCCTTCGGCGAAGAACGCGGAGAGAACCACTCGGCCGTCGTCCAACCTGTACGCGCCGGCCGAAGACAGGTACGGAGCGTATGCCGCTGCGAACTGAGCGGGCGTCATATTCGACGCAGTGCCCGTCATGTCGGCCTGGAGCTGGATCTTGAAATTGTCAGTCGACTGTGCTGCCCGCAACATCGTTCTGATCTCTGTGTCCTCAACACCGGGGTCGATGACGTCGACGGTGAAACCATCGATGCCGACACTCTTTGCCTGGTGGATCTGGTTGACGTCGTCCAGGTACCTCCAGTCCGCGTCGTTGATCGGTGTACGCGGCAGTGGCCTGTCGCGCAGGAAACCACCGTAGGTGGCGTGGACACCGCCTTCACCGTCAGGAGTCAGGTACTGAACGGTGTAGTAATCCTGGTCTGCGGGAAGGTTGTCGATCGAGAGCGGCAAGCCGAGCACGTAGTGGGCGAACACCACCTTGGCGGTGTCGCCGACCGGCATATCGAACGGCAGGTACGGGGTCGCATTGTTCGCCACCGCCGCGATGGGCATGGTGATGGTGACGGCGGTCGTCACCTGGCCGTCGTTGGCGTAGACAGTGAAGGTGGTGGCCTCCGTTTGCGGGGTCTGACCCGCCGCCTGGCGTACATCTTGATACGGAGTGAACGTGTAGACACCGCTCGACGACACGTTCACGGTACCTTCGGCCGGCTGAGACACGCTGTACGTCAGGGTGTCCCCGTCGGCATCCGTGATATTCAAGTCGCCGCTGACTGACCCCGTAGCCGCGGTCGGATTTCCGATCACGGGGGTGCCGACCGTCGGCGCGTGGTTTACATGGGTGATGGTAAGGACGCGCAGTACGGCGTCTCCCATGTCACCCACGTACACCTGGCGACCGTCGGGGCTGACGGCGATTCCGTGCCAGGTGGTCTCAGGAGCACTGTCTACGCTGGCTGTGGCGATGACGGTGTTTGTCGCGGTGCTGAT
>JAVHWG010000256.1:0-4079 GCA_032159965.1 Mycobacterium sp. | reverse complement strand
CAACGTGGTTGTCCCAAAGTCAGAAGTAGCCACGCCACGGGCGCGTGACTTGCCCTCGATGCCCGGCGACCTCAAGCTCCCGCCGGTTTCGCCGCGATCGGCGACTGGATCTCCTGCCCTTCCAAACCTCCCCACCTCAGGACCCGCCTCGACCGTTCCCAGTCCAATGAGTGGCATCACGCCGGGCACCTCCTCCGTCCCCGCGGCTCCAATGCCCGCGAGCCCTTCGAGCCCCGCTACCTCCGCCCTCCCTGCCAACCCTGCCGCTGACTTCTCCCGTGGCTTCTCCCAGGGGCTCACCAGCGGGGGACCCATGTCCACAGGCCCGCCGATGATCCACCCAGACACTCCGCCGCCACAGCCGCCACCAACGGTTATGACCGACGCGGCGGCCTCGAGCTTGCCCGCCTCGGCTGCCCCGCCCGCCGCACCGGCGGGCCCCGTGGCCCCGGCTGTCCCCAGTCCGCCGCCCAGCGCCGCGCCCCAATCCGCGCCGATCATCGCGGCCCCGCCGCCCATACCGTCGCCGTTGACGCCCTACGGCTCGGATATCCCCCGCTCTCCGACACCGCCGCCTCCTCCACCACCACCCGCGCCGACCATCACCACCTCCGGGGCCGGAGTCCCGATGCCCCCAGGCACTGCGACGGCCGCCGGCGCGACCCCGGTGACCGCTCCGGCGATGTCCCCGGGGATGCTGACGACGTCTGGGGTGGCCGCCACCGGGACCGGCGCCGTCGTCGTCAGCTCACAGACCAACGAGCCGATGCTGGACGCGGCCGTGCGCCAGGCCTACGAGTTGCTCCATGCGTCGCGGACGTATCCCGGTGTGCATTGGTGCGTCGCCATCTTCAAGTCCGGCAAGGGACACGAGACCGTCATCACCAGCAACGACGGTGCCGGGTACATACCGCCCGGGGTTTTCATTCCACGCACCGCGCGGCTACTGTTCGCAGATCATCTGTTGGACAACACATTTCAGGCTAAATGGTTTGGCTGGGTCAATCCGGCTGAGACGATGGTTGCCTACGCCGCCCACCGCGCTGTTCTCGACCCCAACATCGATCTCTACGCAATCGCCGCCACCACTGACCCCGGCGGCTCGTCGGTCCTTCCGGCTCGTCGCGCCGGTGTTCCGCACTACCAGGATTGCGACTCGACCAGATCGCCCTTTCAGTTCGACGATCCCGTCCCCGAACTGGAGCCGTCGAGACTTCATCGCCTCGCCGCCACCGACCCGGCCGCGTACGCACACGCCGATGCGGCAAGTCCAGAAGGCCGCCACAGAGCGTGGGAAGCCACCGCCTCCGCCGTCGGGATGGCCATGGCCGGTGCCGAATCGATGCTGACCGAGGTCCATCCGTTGGTGCGCGAAGTATTCGGCGCGCTTGCCGCGGGTAGCCCGATCACCGACTCGCAATGGGTGACAATCGACGCGTTGCAGCGCGAGCGCAGATCCCTTTGGATGCGCCCGGGCTACATCGACTTGGAGCCCTCGGCGAAGTCCGCGGTGATCGCCCTCTACCGCGTTCACCACAACATCGACCGCGCCATCGAGGCACTGTCCTGGTGGCGTCCCGAGCCCCCGAGCTACGCCGACATCGTCTACGCCGCAAATCAAGTCACGAAGGAGGCGGAATTATGGCCGACCGCGACATCAAGGTAGACGCAGCCGAAACACTGAAAGAAGTCGACGCGATCGCCGAGACCGTCAGCGGCGTCGCCGTTCCCGGACCGGTGCCGGAAGCTTCCGGCGCGACGCCCATCGACCTCGCGCTCACCGCCGTAGCGAAGACCCAAAAAGCGCAGGCCGACGCGTGGGCCGCTGCTCTCAAGGCCACAGCGCCCGAGCAACATGCCAGGTCTACGGCCGCCGTGCACTGGCTGGAAAGCACCGAAGACCACAACAGCTCCGAGATCGGCCGGGTCTATCCCGAGTCTGGCGGCGCCGGAATGCGGGACGTATGAGCCGTCCTCTGTATGGTTAACCGATGCGCGCACTCGTGACAGGCGCTGGGGGGTTCATCGGCTCGACTCTTGTCGATCGTCTGCTTGCCGACGGTCATGAGGTCGTGGGAATCGACAACCTGAGTTCAGGCCGTGCCAGCAATCTCGCTGACGCGACGAAAAGCCCCAGCTTCAACCTGATTACAGACGACATCGTCACCGCCGACCTCGACGGTCTTCTCGCTGCACACCAGCCTGAGGTCGTGTTTCACCTGGCTGCTCAGATCGACGTCCGAAAGTCAGTCGCCGACCCGCAGTTTGACGCCGAGGTGAACGTGGTCGGCACGATCCGCCTCGCGGAGGCGTCACGTAAAGCCAAGGTGCGCAAGATCGTGCACACATCCTCGGGCGGTTCGATCTACGGCACGCCGCACAAGTTTCCCACCAACGAGTCCATCCACACCGATCCGTCCTCCCCGTACGCCGCCAGCAAAGTTGCCGGGGAGATCTACCTGAACACTTTCCGCAACCTCTACGGATTGGACTGTTCGCACATCGCGCCGGCCAATGTGTACGGACCGCGCCAGGATCCGCACGGCGAAGCCGGCGTGGTCGCGATCTTCGCTCAGGCGTTGCTGTCCGGCAGGCCGACCAAGGTGTTCGGCGACGGCTCCAACACCCGGGACTACGTCTTCGTCGACGATGTTGTCGACGCGTTTGTACGCGCGTCGGGGACCAAGGGCGGTGGGCAGCGCTTCAACATCGGTACTGGCGTGGAAACCTCTGACCGCCAACTTCATTCGGCTGTAGCGAAGGCTGCTGCTACTTCCGATGAGCCGGAGTTCGCCCCACCCAGACTCGGCGATCTCAAGCGTTCGTGCCTGGATGTGCGACTCGCGGAGATGATTCTCGGCTGGCGCCCGAGGGTATCGCTGGACGAAGGCGTTGGTCGGACGGTCGACTACTTCCGGCAGACCACGAGCGGTTAATCCTCCGGTCGCTGCGCGCTTTCCAAAGCAATCGCCCGTGCCAACCGGGTGTAGCGCAACTCGACGTCCCTGAAGTGCAGGTAGGTGCTGAGCGTGGTGAACGCAAAAGCGATGATCAGCAGATACAGCATCAGATCGGTGCCCCGGTCGACGCCCACCCAATTGGCCACCACCGTCGTGTCATTGGGCTGCAATACGGCGAAGATGCCGACGACCACGAACAGCACATATCCGACCTTGACCCAGGCTCGGGCCTGCACGGATCCCCTCGACCGCAGCAGGAACACCAACAGCGCGATCACCGCCGCGATCAGCAGCCCCTGAATCCAGTTCATCGAACCTTCCTTCCGCGCAGGAATCCGTCGAAGAGGATGTTCACGCCGTTCACCAGCGGCTGACCCTTGGATTTCGAGTATTCCGTGTACAAAATCTCGACAGGTTCTTCCCTTACCCGCCAACCATTTTCGTCGATCAGCGCGATGAACTCACTGGCGTGACCCATACCGCTCACGGTGATGTCGAGGTTGTCGGCCACCTTGCGAGTGAAAACCCGCAGCCCGTTATGGGCATCCGAGAGGTTCAGCCGACGGCTGCGGGGGCTGAGCCAGACGGCGGTGCGCAACACGATTCGCTTCAGAATCGGCACATCGCTGCGCACTCCGTGGTCGGCGAAGCGGGTGCCGATCACGATGTCGGCGTCCTCGGTCGTCAGCCTGTCGATCATCCGCAACACGTCCTTGACGCGGTGCTGACCATCGGCATCGAACGTGACGAACACCTCGGCGCCGGGCTGGCTGCGCGCGTATTCGACGCCCGTCTGGATGGCGGCGCCCTGTCCGAGGTTGACCGGGTGCCGCACCATGTGAGCACCCGCGCGGAGCGCGGTCGCGCCGGTGTCGTCGGGGCTGCCGTCGTCCACACACACCACGTGGTCGAAAACAGCCCTCACGTCGGCGATCACTTCACCGATGACGGAGGCTTCATTGAACGCGGGGACGACGATCCAGACGTCCGGGTAGCGACTAGCGATGTCCCACAAAATACACGTCAGGGTGCCGGTGGCAGCGGAGCCGGGCCGGTCTGGGGCTGTGTCCGCAACGCCGCGAGGTGCACGGCAATGCCCACGAACGGTCCGCACAACAG
>JAVHWG010000252.1:0-4273 GCA_032159965.1 Mycobacterium sp. | reverse complement strand
CCGACGAGGTTGTCGTGGGAATCCAGAACGGCGAGGCGTTCGTACATCTCCGCGACCACTAGCAGGTCGCCCCACTGCGCGAAATCGCTCGGACTGTTCAAAGAGGTCTCACCAAATGTGCGCAAGTAGCGGCCATCCAGGTCGTAGACGAGGACGCGGACGTTGACGCGGTCGGCAATGTAGAGCTCAGGCACCTTGTCGTTTCTGCGGTCGATGAAGATCGCGTGCGGGCACAAGAGACGCCCACTCCCCTCTTCGCCGGTCAATGTCGACAGATGGATTCCGTTCTTGTCGAAGCGGTGTACCAGGCCAGATCCGTATCCGTCGGCCACCCAGACGTCACCGGATCCGCCGAAACGTTCTTGGTCGACTGCGCAGCCGCAGGGACAGTACGGCCCCATTGGACCGGCCGGGATCGCAGGATCTTGCGGCGGGATCGGCAGCTCGGTGATGATCTGTCCGTCCAAGGTCATCTTCACCACCCGCGGCGCTCGCGTCTCGCAACGAATGCCCTTGCCGAACAATGGAGTCCAGTTCGGATCGCCGTCGTCGGCGCCGCAGCTGAAGACGAATCCGGGATCGCTGACCCAGAGGTACTCGTCATCGCCTTCGCGGACGAGGGTGATCCCGTGGCCCTCGGTCAGGCCCGTCTCGACCACCCGTAGCAGGCGGCCGTCGGTGTCGAACGCGACGAGTTGGCCGGCGTGGAAACCGATGACCTCTCCACCGTCGGTCGCGACGATGGCATTGTGCACCCAACAGGACGCCGCGTCTGGGACGGCGGACAGATCTGCCCAGTCGCCGACCACCTCGTAGGAGGGGATGTTGGTGGGCCTGCCGGTATCTATGGACACCACACGTTCCTTTGTCTCGATGGCGAAACCGTTTCGGGCTCTGCGTCGTTCGTTCTCGCCCACACCTCTCCCGCTTCGTCCTTGAACTGGACGCGCACACGAGGAGAAGCGTTTGGTTCCAACGCATAAAGAGCCGAAGCATGTTGATTCGGTCTCAACCAGCGCGGGAAGTCCAATGCGGTGTGCGCGGCGAGGACCTCCATCCCATTGATCAGGAGTGACGGCCCTCGAGCGAGCGAGACCCCACCCCGGTCGGTCAGTGGGTGCTCGTCCGGCCACGGGCCAGTCCTCAACTTGGCGAACACGTCGGCGATTGCCTGCCTCGAGCGTCTGGCCCCATCGGGTAATTGGTTGCCTTCCGTGTCGACTCCGTCCACCCGGACCGTCAGGTCGGTGGCCAGCGAGGTGCTGTGATTCATCACTGTCACAGCCCAGACAAGCGGGCCCAGTAATGCCACCGGCGTCCGGTAGATCGTCACTTGGCGTGCCGATGCCGTGTTATCGAACCGCGCGGTCAGCGCGGCGAGATTGGTGTAGGTCAGATCGGCGCTGATGGCGCTCTGCAAACGGCTCTCGAAGTGAGAATCTCCGTGACCGATGTAGCGAGGAACGACCCCCTCCGCCGTCAGCCGCTGTGTCACGTCGCTCAGCCAGGCTTGATCGTCCGAACCGACGCCGTCCGAAGATGACTCGGCGATGACCCAGGCGAGCACCAACTTGCCGGCACGCTTTGCGCGCAATACGTCGCCGATCGTCTCAACGGCATTTGGCCACGTGGGGTCGAAGACCGCGATGAACACGTCGCAGTGATCGAGGCAGTCGCCCGGCCCATCCGCGAGATCGAGATCCTCGGCGGCGGTGCGGCGCTGCCCGATCGAGGGCACGAGCACGATCTGATGTTGCTTTGCACTTGCGCAATTCCACCAGTACAGAGCGTGACCGATGGCGGTGTGTAAGCGACCGTTGTCGTCGGGTGACGCGATCACAACTTCCGCGACGTGAGCAGCGAACATCGGTTCACCTCCTCGTGGATCCGTCGGCACCTGCGTGGTCCGCCATCTGATGACATTAGGTGCTCGTACAGTGTACCGAGCCTTGCTTTGTACGCAAATGACGTCCTACTATTACGCACATGCCCCTGTAGCGGGCGCTGTCGTCCCGTGCGCAACGGGCCGGTTTGTGTACGCCAACGAATCAGGAGAGACATTGTCGGCCGACGAAGGTGCATTCGAGTTCGAGCCGTTCAAGCCGGGCCCTCGTGAACAGCTGCCTGCTGTTTACGCGCAGTTGCGGGAGCGATTCCCCGTCTACCAGACTGGTTCGAACATCTGGGTTATCTCACGATTCGACGACGTCAAGGCCGTGCAGTCGAATCCGGCCGTCTTCTCGTCGCGTCCGAACCCCTACGAAGGCGATTCGGTGCCAGCGGACGCCGAGATGAAACCAGAGGTGATCGACCGGCTGATGGCGTTGGTAGCCGGGATCCCGGTCGACATGAACGAGATGGCCTCCGCCAAGACCATTGCCGCAGCAGACCCACCCCAGCACACCCGGATGCGCAGAATCGTGAGCAGAGGTTTCACGCCTCCGCGCATCAAGGAAATGGCCGATGCGATCGACGGGATCGTCGCGCGCTGCCTGACCGGTGTCGGCGACACACCCAGCTTCGATGTCGTCGAGCGACTGGCGATTCCGCTGCCGGTGGAGATGATCTGCCACATCCTCGGCATCGACCGAAGCGAATACGGCCGGGCCAAGGTCTGGTCCGATGCTTTCGCCGCGGCCGCCGGGGGCGATTTCAGCAGCCCCGCTGATCGCAACGAGTTGATGCTGAGCACCATCAAGGAGTTCAGCACGTACTTCGTCCCGTTGATCGAAGCGCGGCGGGTCGAGCCGAAGAATGATCTGGTCAGCGCGATGGTGGCGGCAATCGACAACGAGTCGCTGAGCACCGTCGAGACGTTGATGGTGGCGATCACGATCATGGTCGCAGGCAACGAGACGTCGACGAATCTCATCGGGAACACCGTGGTCGAACTGCTGTCCAACCCCGATCAGCTCAAGCTATTGCTCGACGATCCGGCCCTGCTCCCCGATGCTGTCGATGAAGCGAACCGGCTGACGGCGCCGATCCAGTTCGCGTTTCGTGAGGCGACCGAAGAGACTGAGGTCGCGGGTACGAGGGTCCCGAAGGGGGCGATCGTCGCGCTGCACATGGCCGCCGCCAACCGCGATCCCCGGCGCTTCGATGACCCCGACCGTTTTCTGATCACGCGGGCCGCGGGCAAGAATCTCTCGTTCGGCCACGGCATTCACTTCTGTCTGGGTGCTCACTTGGCTGGCCAGGAAGTCCGTGCCGCAATCGGGGGACTTCTGCCTGACCTCGAACGTCTCGAACTGACCGACGCACCGCTGCAACGCAATCCGTCGGCTCTGCTCAACGGCTGGCAAAAGGTCGAGCTCGCGTGGGTGTCGTAATGCGTGGGGGTTGAGTCTTTCGGCGTGGAATCAATCGAGCTAGCGCAATCGTCACCGGTGGCGCGTCTGGTATCTGCGCGGCAGGCCGCGAGGGGGGCGAGGGTCGTCGTCGCCGATCTGCAGTCGGAGCGCAGGGCAGAACTCGCCGAAGAAATCGGCGGTGCGTTCATCAGCGTGGACGTCACCAACACCGAGCAGATCGAGGCAGCCGTGAACAAGACAGCTAACTGGGCCCACTACGCGTCCTGATCAATTCTGCCGGCATTGGTTGGGCGCGACCTCGCTGCGGTCGGGATCCGGGTCAACACCATCGCGCCGGGCCTGATCGATACCCCCGAGCTACGGTCAAGGCGAGCGGTCGGAAGCCTTCAAGGCGAAGCTGGGCAAGTCCTTGCCGTTCCCACACCGCCTGGGCGGTCCTGACGAATTGGCCTCGATGGTCGTCGAACTGGTCACCAACTCGTACATGAATGCCGAGGGACGGCCACTCACCGCGTCTCTTCTGGGCAGGCAGCACTGTTACGTCGTGTAACACGCCGACCCAAATCCGCAGGACAGCGAGCTGCTGCGTAACACCGTCTCCGAACATTCATCGCAGTTCAGCACCCATTTTCGCAGGAGACGCAAGGGGTTTCGATTCCCCTTAGCTCCACAAGTGTTCGCATGTCAGGGCGTTGAGGCGCTCGCCGGGGTCAGTTCTTGAGTGTTCCCTCTTGCAGCATCGTCAGGGCCTTGTCGACGCTCAACGTGCCGGAGGCTTGGCTGGGTGGGTACTCCTTGAACGTGGCGAGGAACTCGCCGACGATCTGGATGGCAGGCACCATCGTCCACAGCTTCTCGCCCCACCACCGGCCGTAGAGCATGCCCTCGGTCTGGTAACGCTCCCATGGGTCCTGGCGCAGATTCGTCACGACCGGCACGTTGGTGGAATCCTCCTTGCC
>JAVHWG010000234.1:0-3071 GCA_032159965.1 Mycobacterium sp. | reverse complement strand
GGGCTGAACCCGCCGCCATGCGCGTAGCGCACCCGTTGGCTGGGCGTCCGGGCGTTCGACCCGGTTGCAGGTGCAGCCGTCGTGACGGGGCGTAACGGGCGGGCCGCACTGCTGGTGGCCAGGATTCGCCCGTCCCAATCAACATGTAATCGTTTGGGCTTCAACCATTCTGTTGGCACACGTTGGCGTGAAGACGTCTAGGTCCCGCCCCCTGCGTAAGGGAAATAGTCGACCTGTGGAGGCGCGTCGTAGACCTGCACATTGCCGGGCGCCTGGCATTCGCTTTGCGTGCCGCCCAGGGCGGCACAGGATTGTTGAACCTGAGCGGGATCACTCGGCGCCGTCGGCGCCGTCGGCGCGGCGGTGGCCATCGGTGCGGCAGCAATGGCTGCCGCGGCAGCTCCCGCCGCCAACAGCGGTGCGATGTGGTTCAGTCTGATCCGCATGGTGTCTCACCTTTGATGGCTGGAATGTCCTTCGCTACAACCGACGGGGCGCTGGTGGAAACAAGAGTCGCACCACGTCCGCAGTCGGTAACTCTGTCGGGCAACGCTTTTATCTCAAAGTCATTGACCGTCATCGATGTCCGCCGCCGCCGTGGAAGCCGCCGCCGTAGCCGCCGCCGTAGCCGTACCCGCCCCCGAGCAGAAAGGCGTCCCCTCCATACGGATAGAACTGGGCAGGCGGGGGTGAGTCGTTGATCTGGACATTGCCAGGCGACTGACACACGGTCCCGGCTCCACTCTGGCCGCAGGACTGCTGAGGTGTCGCCGACGCGGTGTCAGCGGCTGACGCGATCGGCGCGGCAATGATGGCCGCAGCGGCGGCTGCACCCAACAACGGTGTCATGTAGATCAGTTTGATTCGCATGGTGGCGTTCCTTCTATGGTTGGTTGTGTCCTTCGTCTTCCACAATTGCCCTTGGGGGAGCCCGTGTCGTCGATGCTGACACCCATCTGCGCGGCCGCCACCACGAGTCTGTGGCTAGGCGTTAGCAGGTACTCGGAGTGCGGAGTTCGCGCGAGCTACGAGCGAGTTGCGTCGAGCCGAAGGTGCCACACCGCCCACGAATTCGTGGACATGGTCGAGACACCTGCACGCCAAGGGGTTTCTCCGCAAGTCCGCCTTGACCTCCGCGGCGATCCGGGATCTAGTTGGCGGCCTCAGCGAGACTCGAGGAAGGCGATCACCGCCAGTACCCGGCGGTGATCGTCGCCGGCCTCCGGCAGGTTCAGCTTCGTCAAAATGCTGCGCACGTGCTTTTCCACCGTCCCCTCGGCGACCCAAAGCCGATGGCCGATACCGGCATTGGAACGCCCCTCCGCCATCAAGGCCAACACCTCGCGCTCCCGAGCACTCAGCGCGGCCAACGGATCGTCGCGTCGCCGCGCCGACACCAGCTCAGACACCAGCGCGGGATCGACCACGGATGCCCCCTTGGCGATCCGCTCCAGCGTGTCCACGAAATCCGCGACATCGATAACCCGAGTCTTCAGCAGATAGCCGATGCTGCGCCCACTGGCCAACAACTCCATCGCATGCTCGACCTCCACATGCGCCGAGAGCACCAAAATGGCGATGTCGGGGAACTCCTGTCGGATCACCCGCGCCGCGTCCAGCCCCTCGGTGGCATGTGTCGGTGGCATCCGAATGTCGGCCACCACCAACTCCGGAGTGCTAGCGCGGACCAGGGAGAGCAGCTGCACGGCATCACCGGCCTGCCCCACCACATCGAACCCCGAACGGTCCAACAGGCTGGCCAAACCCTCCCGCAGCAATACATCGTCGTCAGCAATCACCACCCGCACCGCGATCACCACCACCTTCTGGTCGGACCCGATCCCGTCGATCGTCTTGACGGTCAAATTCGAACGAGAACCCCTGGCGAACGTGGGCTCCGCTCTGAGACACATACTGCACCGATCGGATGGAGACCGACCCACGGATTGAAGAAAACTGCAGTTTACGCCGGGTTCGCTGCCGGGGGAGCACCTCGTCAGCTGACCGCGCTCACCGCGCGTACTGCTCCTCGACCGCGCGCCTGTCGAGTGCGCCCTTAGCTGTGTGAGGCAGCGCCGCAACGACTTCGAGCTGTTCGGGCACTTCGAATGACGACAGCTTGCTGCGGCAGTCCTGCAGGATCGTCTCGGGTCGAATGCTCTGGGTCTGGGACACGACCACGGCCGCACCGACACGTTCTCCGTACGTCGCGTCGGGGATCGCAAACACAGCCGCCTCGGTGACGCCCCGACATCCGGCGAGGATGGCCTCGACATGCTCTGGCGAGATCTTCTCGCCACCGCGGTTGATGATGTTCTTGATGCGCCCGGCAAGGAATAGGTACCCGTCCACGTCGAGCGCGCCGAGATCACCTGTGCGGAACCAGCCATCGGCGAAGTTGTGCGCCGTCTCTGCGGTGTTGGCGAGGTAACCTCGGGCGACCGTGCGACCGTGCACCCACACCTCCCCGACGGCGCCGGTTGGACATGTGCGCCCATCGGGGTCGACGACGCGAACGTCCACCCCCGTCGACCGACCGACCGATCCTCGCGCCTGGGCCCCGCGCAGCGGCAGCGGCTGGCTCGTCGCCTGGTGTGTGGTTTCGGTCATCCCATAGGCGGACAGCACCGGCGCGCCGAACGTGCGCTCCAAGGTTTGGGCAGTAGACACGTCGAGAGGTGCGCTACAACTGCGCACGAACCGCAATGGCACGACGTGTGGACCGGGGTAGTCGCGTTCAGATCGCTGCAAGAGGATTTGGTGGATAGTCGGAACGGCGGTGAACCAGGTGGCGCCTGCGGTCTGCATGTCGTCCCAGAACGAATGTGCCGAGAACCGACCACAGTCCGGCAATAGCACGCATCCGCCGCTGGCCAGGGTTGCCAGCAGTACCGCGAGGAGCCCGTGTCCGTGGAACAGTGGCATGACCGCTACCGTCGCATCCTCGGGTCTCAGCTCGTAGCTGCTGCAGATGCCCCGCACGGAGGCGGCCACGTTGGCGTGGGTCAGCGGGACCATCTTGGCCCGGTCGGTGGTGCCCGAGGTGAACAGGACGAGGGCGTCGTCATCAG
>JAVHWG010000226.1:0-4144 GCA_032159965.1 Mycobacterium sp. | reverse complement strand
TGACGACAACGATGGGCCGATCCAAGAATCTTCCAAGGCGTTCGCTTCATTGTTTCCATACGCCCCGGACGGGGATGCGATTGGCGAAAGGGGCACCTCGAATGAGCACCGCACAGGTCAGTAGCGTCTCAGCCTCAAAAGCTGCTGGTCATCTTCGCTTTCCGGCTGGTCATGCCGGAGTACTATCCGATCTACGCCTTTGGGGGGCGCGAGAGGCGGCTTCGGCCGTTGGTCTTAGTTGTCGCGCGAAAGGAAGACCAATGCGCTCAGCTATCGCAGTCGTGCGTCATTCCGTTGCGATCGGAGCCATGGCCGTTGCTGCGACCATGTTGGTCGTCGCGGCACCGCTCGCCCACGGCGCACCCGGTTGTGACGGTAGTTGCACCGTGACCCACACAACCGGTGGATCGTCGAACGGTGGATCGTCGAATAAGAGCGGCGGCTCGCACGGTGCCCAGCCCACGATCCCCACCGTGAAGTTGCCGCCGCCGGCGATTATCAACGCCCAGACCGTGGTACAGACGGCTCCTCCACCACCACCTCCGGTCAAGATCCCGCCACCGGTGATCGAGGTCCAGCAGCCCATCATTCCCAGCGTTCCGGTCGACACGCAGCCCCCCGACGTCGTTCCCGTGAACGTCGTCCCGTCGCCTGTCCCCGTCGCGCCGGTCCCCGCTGAGATCCCGCTGCTTCCCGCGCCGCCGTCAGCCCCACCCGTGCCGGTATCGACACCGGTTTCCCGCGTGCTTTTCACCAGCAGCATGGAGCCCGGGACACAGGCGGTGACGCTCATCGTGCTGTTCATGGCATGTGGATGCTGGATATACGGCAATCGGATCGGATCGCAGATGACTGTGCGAAAGAAGGAACATGCGGCGGCGGGCGCGTAGCGTCCTCGCCCTCGTGGTCCTCGCGGCCGCGACAATCCTCATTGGCGCGCCAGCCGCGCATGCCCAGGACGAGCCGGTGACCGTGCACGCAACGGTCGATGGGCGCGATGTGGCCATCGCTGCGAGCGCCGAGCCAGTCCCGCTGTATCCCGACAGGATCGTCGACGTCGCAGTCGATGTGGCCAACCATGGGAAGGACCCGATCGAGATCGCCTCGGTGCAGCTGGTCGGGCGCGTGCTCGGACTGACGCTTTTCAGCTTCGCGACCGGTGTCGAGCTGACCGTCCCACCAGGCGCCAGCGGCACCGTGCATTACCAGCTCGACCTCAATGACCTCAAGCATCAGGCGACAGGTCTGATCGACACTGAATTGATCGTCCGCAACCACGCCCGCGACCAGGTCGCGGTGGTGCACATGGTCGCAGATGTGCGCGGCTCGCTGTGGTCGGTGTACGGCTTGCTGGGGCTGGCGCTGCTCGTGCTCACCGCGCTGGCGACGGCCGACGCTGCCATCGCGATCGCCCGGCACAAGGATTCCCAAAACCGTTGGCGCAGCGGGCTTCGGCTGCTGACCCCCGGCATCGGGATCGGTCTGGTGCTGGCGTTCACCGCGTCCGTGGCCCGTTGGTGGGTACCGAGCACCGGGCTGTGGCTGCTGGTGTCCGGCATCACCGCCGTGACGTTCTTCGTGCTCGGCTACTTCTCGCCAACGCCCGGGGACGACGACGAAGACGACGTTGACGTCGGGCCCGATGAAGTCGATGACGAAACAGCCGTCCTAGCGGCGACCGACGCCGACAAGACGGTCGCCGACGACACCCGCTGAAACCCGATCCGAGGCCTAACCGCGGCTGCTCCGCGCGCGCGCATCGCGGGCACGACGGCCGCTCTGGCCCGCCCCGATCGCGGCGGCCAGACCCGCGCCGGCGCCAAGGCCGGCCGACACAATCAGCGTGGCGATGGTGGGCGGCTTGCCGAGCAAAATCCACGCGGCGGCGACGATGGCGACGGCCAGTGCCGCTGCGAACAACGGTATGGCGACCACCGATGACGGACGCTCGCGCCCCCTGCGCAACACCCGCAGGTGGGATTCGAGGTACGCGCAGGTAATCAGCACGGCTATCACCGTCGCGGCGGCCGTAGCGGTGGCGGCGGCCGATTGAGTGCTGCGCAACATGAATCGTTCGGTGCCCAGCGGGGTGTGATCACGCAGCACGGTGATTTCCGCAGGCATGTTGCCGGCCAACACGTGACGGTTGACGGGCGACGCTACGGCCGCGGCGCCGCCGGCTTCCCCGGGGCTCAGCGGTGCCTCACGACGTCCCACCGACAAGCCGAGGATGTCGAGGGACAGCGTGACCGTGTCGGCACCGGCAGCGGTGACCGCGACTGGGATCGGTTTTGACAGGTCGACGGCGACGTCGTGGTTGCCTGTCGGGTCGGTGCCATTGATAGTCACGGCGCCGGGCACCAGGTCGCCGCCGAGCGGCGCAGGGGCAAGGCCGATGAGGGCGACCGCGACAGCTGCCAGCGCCAGCGCGGCCGCGACGGCGAAGGCAATCCTCGGTGATCGTGTTGCGCTGCGAGGACGGGCAGCGGCGACGACGGGCGTTGGCGCGGCCACAGGCGTTGGCGCGGCCACGGTTCGCAAGTCTTCGGTGGATTGCGAAGCGGGGTGCACCACTGTCGCCACGTCGTCCCGCGGCGCCTCCACAACCGTGGCGACCCCCGCACTCGGTTGTGGCAGGGGCGCCGAGTTGTACAGCGCCGCACGGGCGGCCGCGGCGAGTTCGGACGCGGTCTGGTAGCGCTGTTGCGGATCTTTGGCCATACCTGCGGCGACGACCGAGTCAAAGGCGGCGGAAATAGTCGGGTTCACCGACGTCGGGCGCGGCGGATCCTTGGTCAGGTGCCCGGCCATCACATGCTCGAAGCTGCCGCCGGGATAAGGTGCCTGCCCGGTCAGGCATTCGTAGAGCACACATGCGAGCGCGTAGACGTCGGCACGCGCGTCGGCGTGCCCGGTGGAGAACCGCTCCGGGGCCATGTAGGCAATCGTGCCCAGCACCGAACCGGTCTGGGTGAGCCTGGTTTCGGATTCGTCATGGGCGATCCCGAAATCGATCAGGTAGACGAACTCGGAGGGTGTTATCAGCACGTTGGACGGTTTGACGTCGCGGTGCACCAGCCCGTGGGAGTGGGCCGTATCCAGTGCGGCGGCAACCTGTTCGATCACCTTGACCGCCAGCTCTGGGGTCATGGGCCCGCGCTGTGCCAGCGAAGTGTGCAGATCGATTCCGTCGACGATCGGCATCGTCAGATACAGGCGGCCGTTTATCTCGCCGGTGTCATAGATGGGGATGATGTGCGGCTCGTTCAGCCGCGCCACCGCGTACGCCTCACGGCGGAAACGCTGCTGGTAACCGCGCTCGCCGAGCAGATCGGCTGGCAACACCTTGATCGCGACGTCGCGACCGATTTCGGTGTCGTGGGCCCGGTACACCTGACCCATGCCGCCCTGGCCGATCAGGCCGATCAGCCGATAACGCCCGAAGAGTTCTTCATCCACGGATGAAGTGCCCTGACACGCTCAGCATGCTAGCGACCCATTCCTCTGCGCGCGCCTCGTTCAGTCCATGATGGATGCCGTGGAGTCGACCCGCGTGGACCGATGGTTGTGGGCGGTCCGGCTGACGAAGACCCGACCAGACGCTGCAGCGGCGTGCCGGGGTGGACACGTACGCGTCAACGATCGTCCTGCGAAGCCGGCGACCACGGTGTCTCCGGGTGACACGGTGGACGCCCGGATCGGGGACAGGACGCGTGTCGTCGAGGTGACTCGGGTGATCCAGAAGCGAGTCGGCGCCGCGGACGCCGTGACCTGTTATCTCGATCGATCACCCGCCCCGCCGACGACGCCGAATGTGCCTGTCGCCGTTCGCGATCGCGGCGCCGGACGGCCGACGAAACGTGACCGCCGAAGGCTCGACAGGTGGCGGGCGGGTTAGCGCCACCTAGAAACGCGACCGTCAGCGGAAGTACTGCTCCCCGCCGGTGGGGTATCCGCCGCCGTGAGTGGTGACGTGAACATGGTCGTAGTGGCCGTATCCACCACTTCGTTGCCCGCCGTTGGGCGTGTAATAGACGCCGCGCCAAATCGCATCTTGCATCCCGAATCGCGCCGCGTTCCTCAACACGTAAGAGACGATCTCGTTTCCAAGCGCGACGCCCTCGGTGGTGCCGGGGTTGGGAAT
>JAVHWG010000216.1:0-7242 GCA_032159965.1 Mycobacterium sp. | reverse complement strand
ACCCGACGTTCACCGCGATCGGTGAGCTGCTGAAACGGGGGAACAGCTACGCCAAGCACGCCGGTGCGTTGATTCTGACCTGCGCCGACGAAGGCCCGGATGAAAAGACCGCGCGGTACGCCGCTGTGGACGCCGGCGCGGCGATGGCGCAACTGACCATCGAGGCCTTCGCACGCGGGCTGGTGGCACACCCGATGGCAGGATTCGATGCTGACCGAGCACGGACCGTGTTCGGCCTCCCTGATGAATTCCGTCCATACGCCGTCGTCGCGGTCGGATTGCTGGGCGATTACGCGAGCGTCGACCCCGCGGTCATCGAGCGTGACGCACGCGGGAGGCAGAGGTTGTCGTTGGAGGACATCGCCTTCGCCGATCGATGGGGCAGGCCGTTTCGCGCGTAGGCGTGGGTGTGCTCGCCGGAACGGCCGTGTCGGGCCGCCAAATTTGGTAGTAGTGCCCTGTGAACACCGAATCCGTGCAGGAGTCCGCACTCACGTTGCGTCATGCCGTCGCCATGGACACCCCCAAGGCGGTGGAGCTCTGGCTGGAAGTCGTCGATGATCCAGCGGAGCGGGTGCGCCAGCTGGCCAGACTGTCGTCAGCCGATCGGCACCGTCTGGGCGAGCTGCTCAACCCGCAGACAGGCACAGAGCTATTCGAGAGCATAGATTATTCGCTTGCCGCCAAAGTGGTTAAGTCGCAACCAGTCTCGCGGGGAGCCGAGTTGATCGGCGCACTGCAACCCCACCGGGCCGCAGACATTCTGCGGCGATTCGACAATGCCGCGAGAGACGCCCTACTGACGGCCATGCCGATCGAGCGGGCAAAGCTTCTGCGAGGCTCGTTGTACTGGTCGACGGACTGCGTTGCGGCTCATATGATGACCGAGCCGATCACGTTGACCCAGACCACGACGGCCGAACAGGCCGTAGAACAGATCCGAGCGCGAATGACGCAGCGGCGCAGGGACACCCGCGTCGGCGCACAGGTCTACGTGACCGACCCAGACCAGCACCTGATCGGTGCCGTGCCCTTCCGCGAGTTGGTCCTCGCGGAAGCGAACGCACAGGTGAGCGATCTCTCGGAAGGCGAGGTGGTCACGACTGGTCCGCTCACCGCCGCGGAGGAGGCCGCACACCTGCTGGTCGACCGGCGGCTGAGCGAGATGCCGGTGGTCGACGCCGACGGGCGTCTGCTCGGTGTCCTCACCGAGGCCGATGCGCTCGATATCATCGAAGTCCAGGCCACCGAAGACGCGGAAAAACAAGGTGGGTCAACCCCTCTCGACGTGCCTTACCTCAGTGCGTCGCCCTGGTTGCTCTGGCGGAAGCGAATCGTCTGGCTGCTGGTGCTGTTCGCCGCCGAGGCTTACACGGGAACAGTGCTGCGCGCATTCGAAGACGAGATGGAAGCCGTGGTCGCGCTGGCGTTCTTCATCCCGTTGCTGATCGGCACCGGCGGCAACACCGGCACCCAGATCACCACGACGCTGGTGCGCGCGATGGGTACCGGCCAGGTGCGCCTCCGCGACCTTCCCGCGGTGGTGGCCAAGGAGCTGACGACCGGCGCCATGATCGCCGTGATGATGGCCCTCGCAGCGATGATCCGGGCATGGACGTTGGGGGTCGGCCCGCAGATCACGGTGACCGTATGCGTGACGGTCGCCGCCATCGTGATGTGGTCGGCGTTCGTCTCCTCGATCTTGCCGCTGGTCCTGAAGAAGGTGCGGATTGACCCTGCGGTGGTGTCCGCACCCCTGATCGCGACGATCGTGGACGGTACCGGCCTGATGATCTACTTCATGGTCGCGCACGCGACACTGCCGCAGTTGGCCGGGCTGTAGGGCGTCATTCCCGGCGATCAAGACATGAGCTCAGCCGTAGAGCTTGCCTGCCGCTGCGGCGACACCGGCAACCGCCGCGCAGTCGTGTGCGTCGACATCTTCGACCACCACCGCCGGCCGGATCACGACGCTGCCGAGGCTGACGTAACCACCACCGATGACCCGGCGCTGCATATCGGCGTCGACGAACTCGAACGCGGTGCACTCGGTGGCACCGTCGTCGGCATAACGGGGCTGCAGCCTTACCTGTAGACCCTCCCCGTCGAGAGCGAACCGGCAGCGGTATGGCCCCGACCCTGCGACGTCCCACGCCGTGATGCCAGTGAGCACCGACAGCACTTCACACGGGTCCCGTTCGGCCAACCTGGCTGGATAGACCGCTGCTGCGTCGCGCGGCGGCAGGGGTTCGGCGAGGCGCTGCGCCAATCCATCGCCGATGCGCCTTTCCACCTTGCAGTCGGTGTCCACGATGAGCTCCACCCGCACCGCCGGTTTGAAGGCGGCGGGCTGCTTCGGAGCGCCGGGCAGCCTGTTGAGCGGAAGGGGCACCGCCACGTTGCAGACGCTGACCGGATCCCTTGGCGCCGTCTCCAACGTCAGAGCGACGAACCGGCGAGCACCTGCGCCGCTCATCTTCACCTCGGCGTCGCATTCGTCGAACGCCAAAGTCGTTCCCACCGAGACCAATTCACCAACCTTGGCCAGTGTGGACCCAGTGAGCAGACCGCACACGTCGATGCGGCGCAGTGCGCGAAGGTAAAGAAGCGCGTCGGTGTCATCGGCGCTGACGGGCTGACCGTAGGTCGAGACATTACCGGCGAAAAAGAACGCCTGATCGGACTGCATCACTGGTTTGCCGCCGATCACGGCGGAGCATCCCGATGCCAGTACCGCGACCATTACGAACGCCGGCAGCGTCGGCAAACAGGTTCGCCAGCAGAACATCGCCTTCGGCTGCTGGATCATGGGTGTCGCAGTGGAGTAAGGTGTTCGACGTGCAGCGGGTGCTCCTTCTTGGCAGCCGCGACGGGGTCTGATCCAGACCGGCTTCCCGTCGCGGGATGTCGTGATGCGCCGGTCTAAACCTTTCACAGGTCCATAGAACTCCCGGAAAGCAAGCTGCAATGGCCCACACCGATCCCCAGGTAGAAGAATCGCACAACGCCGACGCATTCGTTTCGGCCCGCACGATTGTCACTCCGTCCGGTCCTCCCCGCGCCGGGCAACCCGCTTGGAACACGCAGCGGGGCACGTCAATGCCCACCCATCGGTATCGCCCGTTCGCCGAAGAGGTGGAGCCGATCAGCGTGCCCGACCGCACGTGGCCCGGGCGCATCCTCACGCATGCCCCGATGTGGTGTGCGGTGGACCTGCGCGACGGGAACCAGGCGCTGATCGACCCGATGAGCCCGGCCCGTAAGCACCGCATGTTCGAAATGCTCGTCTGGATGGGCTATAAGGAAATCGAGGTCGGGTTCCCATCAGCCAGCCAAACGGACTTCGATTTCGTGCGCGAGATCATCACGCAGAACAAGATTCCCGATGACGTCACGATCCAGGTGCTGACACAGTGCCGGCCCGCGCTGATCGAGCGGACGTTCGAGGCGTGCGAAGGTGCGCAACAGGCGATCGTGCACTTCTACAACTCGACGTCCATTCTGCAGCGCCGGGTGGTGTTCCGGGCCGACCGCGAGGCCGTGAAGGCGATCGCCACCGACGGTGCCCGTAAATGTGTCGAGGTGGCGGCGAAGTATCCGGCGACCCGGTGGCGGTTCGAGTACTCGCCGGAGTCCTACACAGGGACCGAACTGGAGTATGCGAAGGACGTCTGCGACGCGGTCGGTGACGTCATCGCGGCGACGCCGGAAAACCCGATTATCTTCAACCTTCCCGCGACGGTCGAGATGGCCACCCCGAACGTGTATGCCGACTCGATCGAGTGGATGCACCGTAACCTTGCTCGCCGGGACAGCGTGATTTTGAGCCTGCATCCGCATAACGACCGCGGGACAGCAGTGGCCGCAGCCGAATTGGGGTTCCAGGCCGGAGCAGACCGAATCGAGGGATGCCTGTTCGGCAACGGCGAACGCACCGGCAACGTCTGCATAGTCACCCTCGGCATGAACCTGTTCAGTCGTGGAATCGACCCCCAGATCGACTTCTCGAACATCGACGAGATCCGGCGCACGGTCGAATACTGCAACCAGTTGCCGGTGCACGAACGCCACCCGTACGGCGGCGACCTTGTCTACACCGCGTTCTCGGGCAGCCATCAGGACGCGATCAACAAGGGCCTGGACGCGATGAAGGTCCGTGCGGACGAAGACGGCTCGGATGTCGAGGACATCACGTGGGAAGTGCCGTATCTGCCGATCGACCCGAAGGACGTCGGACGCACGTATGAGGCCGTGATCCGGGTGAATTCGCAGTCCGGCAAGGGCGGCGTCGCCTACATCATGAAGGCCGACCACGGGCTGATGCTGCCGCGCAGGCTGCAGATCGAGTTCTCCCAGGTGATCCAGAAGATCACCGACGGCGAGGGGGGCGAGGTGTCGTCGAAGGAAATGTGGGACGTCTTCGCCGACGAGTATCTGGGGCGGGTGCGTCCACTCGAGCGGCTTCGGCAGCGGGTGGACGGCGCCGAAGTCGACGGCGGCACCGACACGATCACCGCAACCGTTCGCGTCAACGGCGAGGAAGTCGAGATCGTTGGCGCCGGCAACGGACCGCTCGCGGCGTTCGTCGACGCGCTCGGCGCCGCCGGCATCGACGTCGCGGTGCTCGACTACAGCGAACACGCGATGTCAGCAGGTGAGGAAGCGCAGGCAGCGGCCTACGTCGAGGCGTCGGTGAACGGTCGCACGGTCTGGGGTGTGGGGATCGCGACGTCCATCACCACCGCGTCGTTGAGCGCGGTGGTGTCGGCCGTCAACCGCGCGATGGTCTAGCCGCGCGCACAAGGTCAGGGACGTGGCGGCAGGAACTGCAGCCACGAGTCGGCGAGCAGCTCCAGCAGCTGCCCGTCAGGGTCCCGGATCATCGCCGACTGCGCGGTGACGGTGGCTTCGAGCACCGATCCACCGAACTCGCCGACCGTCGCCAGCACCGCGGGAAGATCGGACACCGAAAGCGACAGATGGGTGAGGCCAATGTGGTCCATCGCGCGCGCAGGTCCTGAATGGACAGCGTGCGCCGAATAGTCGATCAGCTCGAGTACCACGCTGTCGCGGACCAGGTAGGTCGCATGCACGCCGAGCGGCGTCTCCAGTTGCAGCAGAGGGGAAGTGGCGTCGTCAGGCGGTTCGAGCTCCCACCAGAACTGGAACCCGAGCAGGCCTTCATAGAAGTGACGGGACCGAGCGCGGTCGCTGATGCATAGCCCGATGTGATTGAAAACCGTTCGCCGATCGGACATCACGACCTTCCGTACCGCGTGAGGGACGACGATCCTGCGCTTCCGATGTGTACCGTGGCCCGCTCCAGGCATCCGCCGACGCCCGGTTCGACGACCCAGGACTGCACGCTGAGCACCATGCCCTCCTCGAAGGTGGCGGCGCGGCCACGGCCCAGGCCGATCACGGGGGGCTCGGCGCCGAGGCCGAGTCCGTGGGCCAGCGGCACCTCGGACGTCGGATTGCCTGCGCTCTCCCACGCTCGATACAGATCCGCGCCCGTGTTTCCCGGGCGGCACACATCAAGCAGTGCGTCCATACCCCGCGCGCACCGCGTCCTCAGGTCTGCTGCACGATTCGGGACGCGGCGCCCGGCAACGCGGGTGCGCGCCAGACCGGCCTCATAGCCCGCGTACAACGCGCTGGGCGCCAGCACCACCAGCTCACCGTCGCCGACGGGGCGCTCGGACGGCAGATGGCGGAACCGCACCGGGCCGTGGGTGGGCGTGGCGAAGCAGACGCTTTCCGACGGGGCGACCGGTGATCCCAGGCCGGCGATCCGCTGGTAGTAGACCCCGAGCAGCTCACGCTCTGTGATGCCCGGCTCCAGTGCGTCGTCAAGTGCGGTCAGTGCCGCTTCTGCAAGAGCGGAGGCGATTTCGAGACAGGTCAGCTCGTCGGGCGTCTTGATACGCCGCGCCGTCGCCAATACCGAAGCGGCGTCCACGAATTCAACGGATGAGAAGATCGGCGACAGCAGGCCCCTGAACATCGGCGTCAGACCATCGGTGCCCAGGCGGCGTGCCTCGCGCAGGCCCGGGATGGCCGCCAGCGATGCCGCCAGATTCACCGGGCTCCAGCTCAGCGGGTAGAGATCGTCGCGGCTGATCTCGGGCGGCACGCCCTCGTCCCACGTCGAGAGCAGATGTACACGCCCGGTTTCTCGGACCACGACGGCAACCGGCGCGAACGGAAGCACCCCTGCGCGCCCGAGCTGGCGTGCGCCGGTCACGTACCGCACATCGCCGGCACCGCCGACCATGAGCGCGTCGATGTCGTGCGCCTCCATGCCGGCCAGCACTTTGGCGCGACGCGCAGCCCGCAAGCGGGTGAAATCCACCCGGGCGCCGTCATCGAGGCCCATCGTCCCGACGAGCAACCCCTGGTCGCGTGCGGCAGGGCTCATGCGGGCACGCCGTAAGGTTCGTAGCTGTTGCCGCTCAACTTGACCCAGCCCGTATCGGTCACCGCCACAATGTCTTCGGACCGGTAGCCGGCGGCGCCGTCCTCCCAGATGACCGGTTCGAACACGACCACCATCCCCGGCTGCATGACCAGGCGCTCATCGAAGCTTTCGCCGAAATCCGTGCCGATGAGGGGCATTTCGGCGCTCTCGGTACCGACGCCGTGGGCGAGGTAGAAGTGCTCGATCCAGGGCCGGATGCCGTCGTTGGCATCGATGGCTGCCCTACCGAGCGCCAGCGCTGACACACCGGGCTCGAGTATGTCCAGTGCCGCGTCGACAACGGCGCGCCAACGTCGAAAGTGCTCTTGCTGCTTGGTGTTCGGAACAGGATGAGTGCCGGTGAGCCACGTCCGTCCGTAGTCGGACGCATAACCCTGCCAGGTGATGCCCGCGTCGACCCAGATGACGTCACCCTCGCGGAGGAACCGGTCGGTGGTCACCGTCGGATAGGCGAGGTCTCCGTGCGACGTCCACGGACCGAGCGCGCGGGACGGCGCCATTACCTGCCAGATCGGATCGATGCCGTTCGCAGATGCGCCGAGTTCGAATATTCGGCGCAGGAACACCGCGCTCAGATCGGTTTGGCGGACGCCGGGGCGAAGCAGGTTCAGCGCGTCGACCATCGCCAGCTCGTTGATCAGCTGGGCGTTGCGAATGCATGCCACCTCGTCGGGTGTCTTGGTGAGCTTGGCGGCACCCACCACCGATGACGCATCGACCCAGTCGAAGGAGGGCAGGCCGCGCAACATCGGGTGGGTCTG
>JAVHWG010000198.1:0-2624 GCA_032159965.1 Mycobacterium sp. | reverse complement strand
CAACGGGATCCTCGTCGTTCCGGCGGGAAGAGTGGTGCCGTGGAGGTCCCGGCATAAGCGCCAGACCGCCGACCAGGGAATAGCTGGGCTGCTCAGCCCCACCTGCAGCCACGAGTGATTGCACGTTGCCGAGATCAGGAGCGGCCGGGCGGAGGAGTTGACGACGATTGCTTCGCCGGTGATGGGTGTCCCAGCGGGCACGCTTGTTTGGTCCAGCACGATCCGGACCTGCAACGGGTCGCCCCGGGTGGCTTGCCCCGCATCCTCGGAAGTGTCGCTGCGACCGCGATGTGATGCGCAACCGGCCACAGGCACGGTCAAGGCGACGACCACCGCGCCCCCTGCGGCAATCCACCACCTCGGGGTTCTCATGTCCTACTGACGGTTCGGCGCTCGCGTCAGGTTCGCTTACTTATCAAGAGCACTGCGCACATGTCCGCGGCGTGACCGTGCGGTTAGCAGTCCTTCTCGCCGTGGCTGATCAGCCAACGACTGCCGACTCGGGTAAACGTCAGTTTCGCGGTCCCGGAGTGGAGCGGCGCTTGAAACGTTGCGGTCTCTCCCATGGCCGAAACCTCTGTCCAGCCCGCAGCAGGGTAACCAAACCCAACGAGACCGGAGCCGCCGCTGCCACCGAAGTACGGCGGAGACCCGTGTGTCAGCCCCGCGCGAAGCGCATCCAGTGGGGTCGATTGCGCACCGACCTCAGCCTGGCTAGCCCGTTCAGCCACGTTGTCCGCGTCGATGTTGAACGACGGCAATGTCCCGCAGTCCTCTGGCTGCGCGGACCCGCTTCCGCCACCGGACTCAGCTGAATACGTGCCGGTCAGCAGGCTTGAAGCTCCACCACTCGATCTGGTGCATGCCGACAGGAGAGGGCTGGCAAGGAGACCGATGACAGCGAATCGCAGAGCTACGCGCATGATCAGAAGAGTCGCACATGTCTGGTTGGCCCGACGCACTCTCATCGGCATTACACGCGGTTTGATCTTCGACGTCGAATTGCCTGGGATCTGTGATCCAGACAGAGCGGTCGGTCGGCAAAAGGCACAAGTCGGCGGCGCTGTAGGCCGGTTGACTATGCGCCGACATGACGGGGCCGCGCCTGGTGTTCGCGGTGGGCGGGTGCTTCATGTTCCGCTCCCGGCGCTTGGTCGGCGGCAAATTGGTCGACCTCGTGGGTGTAGTGCTCGGCCAGCGCGGCCGTAACCTGATCACCGCTGGCCCCTACGCGGCCAACCAGATCGTCGACCGGGTCGCGCCACATCCGGCAGGCTGACCAATCGCCGCACGGTCTGCGTCGGCGGGCTGACGAACCGCCGCACACGGTCTACAGTCCGGCCATGAGTGGTCGAACGCCTCGCTGCATCTTCGTTACCGCGGTCGCGCTGGCTGTGATGACTACCTGGCCGGCTGCGGCTGGGGCCAATGTCCCTCTGACCCGGGTCAGTGCGGACCCGTTCTCGAACCCGACGAGCCAGCACGCCACTGAGCTCGAACCGGACACCTTCGCGTACGGCTCGACGGTGGTCGCGGCCTTCCAAGTCGGCCGGTTCTTCAACGGCGGCGCGACCGACATCGGGGTCGTCCGCTCCGGCGACGGCGGCCAGACTTGGGACGCGCCGGATTTCTTGCCCGGAATGACCTTCAGTAGCGGCGCTGACAGCCCGTTCGAGCGGGTCAGCGACGCGTCGGTTGCTTACGACGCAGCGCACGGCGTGTGGCTGATCTCGTCCATTCCGATCATGGCGAACGGCGCCGTTCCGGTCGTCTATGTCAACCGGTCGATCGATGACGGGCGAACGTGGAGTGGGCCGATTGCGCTGCCTGCGCCGCAGAACAAGAAGGTCGATCTCGACAAGAACTGGACGGTGTGCGACAACTGGGCGCTGAGCCCGCACCGCGGGACGTGTTGCACGGAGTACGACGACTTCGGTAGCGGCGGGATCATCCGGATGAGCCGCTCGACGGACGGCGGGCGTACCTGGAGTCCAGGGGTGGCCGCTGGCGGTCCGGCGAAGGGATTGGGTGGGCAGCCGGTCGTGCAGCCGAACGGCAACGTGATCGTGCCGTTCGACGCCTACGACGGAAAGATCGAGTCGATCATGTCGACCGACGGCGGCACGAGCTGGACGAAAGCTATCGAGGTCGCCCCGATCCGCGCGCATCAAGTGGCCGGCGGGTTGCGCACTCGGTCGATGCCGAGTGCAGAGATCGATGGGGCCGGTCGCGTCTATGTCGTTTGGCAGGACTGCCGGTTCAGGGTGAAGTGCGCCGCGAACGACATCGTGCTCAGCCGGTCGGCGGATGGCGTGAACTGGACCAAGCCGGCGCGCATACCGATCGATCCGGTGGCCAGCGGCGTCGACCACTTCATTCCTGGGCTCGCCGTCGATCCCAACTCCTCGGGACGCACCGCGCATCTCGCGTTGACGTACTACTTCTACCCGGACGCCACCTGCGCTGCCGGCTGCCAGCTCAAGGTTGGCTATGTCTCCTCTCCGGACGGCGGCGCGCACTGGGGCGATGCGACCACGCTGGCCGGGCCGTTCCCCCTCGACGAGGTTGCGAACACCTCGCAGGGCCGGATGGTCGGGGACTACATCTCGACGTCGTTCTCGGGG
>JAVHWG010000195.1:0-5258 GCA_032159965.1 Mycobacterium sp. | reverse complement strand
ATCGCGGGCACCGCGGCGATCGCCGTCGAGTTCGCCCGGTTGTACGCTGTCGAACTGGAGCACTACGAGAAGCTCGAGGGCGTGCCGCTCACGTTTGCGGGCAAAGTCAACAGGCTGGCAATCATGGTGCGCGGCAACCTCGCTGCAGCCATGCAGGGTCTGGTGGCGCTGCCGCTTCTGGTCGGCTTCGACATCGACGACTCCAACCCGCAAGCGGCGGGCCGGATCGTGTCGTTCGATGCGGCCGGCGGCTGGAACATCGAGGAAGAGGGCTACCACTCGGTGGGCTCGGGTTCGGTGTTCGCCCGGTCGTCGATCAAGAAGCTGTACCCGCAAGTCGTCGACGCGGACTCGGCGTTGCGCGTCGCGGTCGAAAGCCTCTACGACGCAGCCGACGACGACTCCGCTACCGGCGGGCCCGACCTGGTGCGCGGGATCTATCCGACCGCGGTGACGCTCGGCCCGGACGGTGCGGTCGAGATCGCCGAAGAGCGCATCGCAGAAATCGCGCGCGAGATCATCGAGAACCGCACGCGGACAACAGGTTCCCGCTCCGACTTCTCCGAGCCGACCGACGCGCGGGGTGGACCGTGACCTTCCCCTATTTCATCAGCCCGGAACAGGCGATGCGCGAGCGTTCGGAGCTCGCGCGCAAGGGCATCGCCAGGGGTCGAAGTGTGCTGGCCCTGGCCTACGCCGAGGGCGTGCTGTTCCTCGCCGAGAATCCGTCCCGGTCGCTGCAGAAGGTCAGCGAGCTCTACGACAGGGTCGGGTTCGCCGCGGTCGGCCGATTCAACGAGTTCGACAACCTGCGCCGCGGTGGCATCCAGTTCGCCGACACCCGCGGCTATGCATACGACCGCCGCGACGTCACCGGACGCCAGCTGGCCAACGTTTATGCCCAGACACTCGGGACGATCTTCACGGAGCAGGCCAAGCCCTACGAAGTGGAGTTGTGCGTCGCCGAGGTCGCCCACTTCGGCGATACGAAAGCTCCTGAGCTGTACCGGATCACATACGACGGTTCGATCAACGACGAGCCGCACTATGTTGTGATGGGCGGCACGACGGATCCGATCAGCACCGCACTGAAGGACTCCTACCGCGAAAACGCGACGCTGGCGGAGGCCGTCGGCATCGCGGTCGCCGCGCTGGAGGCCGGCGTCAGTGCCACGAGTTCGGGGTCATCGGCCACCGGTGCCGCTGAACCCAGAACGTTGGATGTCTCGACGCTCGAGGTTGCGGTCCTCGATCAGAACCGGCCGCGGCGAGCGTTCCGTCGCATCACCGGGTCGGCGTTGGAATCGGTCCTGCCGCAGCGGGATTGACGGTCGTACTCTCGCCTGATGGGTACGCCCGAGGTCGTGACAGCGGACGCGCCGCGCCTGGGGAAGCCGCGCATCATGCGGAACGACTGGCGGAGTGTGTCCTTTCTGCACTGGTCGGTCGAACCGTCGAAGGTTGCGGGTTTCTGCCCGCGCGGCACGCAGCCGGACACGCTGGACGGCAGCACGTACGTGGGACTGGTGGCATTCGAGATGGCCAATGTCGGCCTGCCGCATGGACCGTCACTGCTCGGGCGGTTCCTGGAGACGAACGTGCGGCTGTACTCCGTCGACCAGACAGGCCGGCGCGGCGTGGTTTTTCTCAGCTTGGACACCAACCGCCTCCTGATGATCGCGGGGGGCAGGACGTTGGCCGGGGTCCCATATCGCCTGGCGGAGATGACGCACTGCGAATCAGACGGACGCCACAGGTACACCTCGGTTCTGCGGTGGCCCAGGCTGACCGCGTCCACCCACCTCGAAGTTCGAGCCCGCGACAGGGCCGTCGACGGCGCGCTGGAACGATTCCTCACGGCGCGCTGGGGGCTGCATGTGAGGCGGTTCGGGCGCACCTGGTATCTGCCTAACGCACATCCGGCGTGGTCACTGCGCGACGCGGAACTCCTCGGCTACCACGACGGAGGCCTGCTGGCTTCCGTCGGTCTTGGTGAGCTTGCGCGACGTGGCCCCGACCACGTGATGTTCAGCAGCGGAGTTCCGGCGTTGTTCGGACTGCCGGTCAAGGCGGAGACGCCGAGGAGGCTCAGCCCGTGAGCCGCCACCACGGTGGCCAGAACTGGCGCGGTTGCGCGTAAACCGAGATCGGCGTGTTGGTCATCACCGCGAGGATGTTCCGCCACGCGTCGGACGGCTCGTTGAGCACGGCGGTGTGGGAATGCGCACCGGCCATCGTCCGCCCGTCGTCGTAATCGCCGGTGGCAAGGCGGATGACGCCGGGCATCGTATCCGGATCGGCGCCGTGCGGGTTGACCAGCAAGCCCTGCAACGGTTCGATCCAGTCGCCCGGCGCCGTCATCGAATATCGCATCACGTTCCTGTTGTCGTTGTGCCAGTCGCCGGGTTCATCGACCCCGACACCCGCACCCGCGGCCTCGACGTAGACGGTGCGGTCGGCGGTCAGGCCCATGGATTCCGCAGTCCCCAGGATTGATCCGCCATACGAGTGCCCGACGTAGGTGACACCGACGTCACGGCCGGCGGCGTCGGCCACCCGGTTGACGTCTTCGCTGAAAGCGACGAGCCGCGGCGCCATGTCGGTGGCGTAGTGCGGGTCCATCGCGTCATCGATGCCGTCGGGGATGCCGCCTTGCGGGAACGGCCCGCCGATATACGTGATCATCGCGAGGTCGCCGCGCGCTGCCGCGACGAATCGCTCTGCGGTTGCGGCGTTTTCGGCCGAGCCCTCGATCGTCGTGTTCATCCCGGGTACCAGCACGCCGATGTTTTCGGCGGTGTCGACGTCGCCGAACAGCTCGATGAGTGACGAGTGCTCCGGGTCGAAGGCAAGGATCTTGCGGTCGACCTGTCCGGGCTTGCCGGTGGGGTCGGCCACTTCGCGGAGTAGGTCCTGGTACAACGCGATTCGCTCGGTGATCTTCTTGCGCTGTGTCAGGTCCTGGGTGCGCTGGAGGTAGCCGCGCTGGTCGAGGATGGCTTGCTCGATGTTGGTGCGGTTGGCCGCGATACGCATGTCCCAGGGCACGCCGTCGGTGTTGCCGACCTCGCGGGGGTGCTTCTCGAGCAGCTGCCGCCGCTGCTCCGGCGTCAATCCGCTGATCTGCACGCCGATGTCGTGCTGGCTCATCGTCGGCCAATTCGCGGCGGGGTCACCCGCGTCGGTCTTCACGGTGGGTGCCGGCGTCGTCACATCGCCGAACGCTTCCTCGATATCGTGCGCGGCATCGTCGTCCGCAGCGCCCACCGCCTGCAGGAGTGCCGTGATCTTGTCGGTGAGTTCCATGGCGCTCGACTGCAGTAAGCGCCGCGCGAGCTCGACGTCGTTGCGGCACATCGTCAACAGGTAGGGCGGTGGCTGAGGGGGTGGGTTCACTGTCCCGTCGTCGGCAACCGCGAAGCCAAGTGACTCGGCCGCGACTACCTCGCTGAGCACCTCGTCGCGCGCGGCGGCGATCTGTCCGGCGCCGTCACGCGCGGCGACGGCAGCGGCCACCTGCGCGCGGGCCAGCTTGCCGGCCTGTCCGCTGATGTTGGCGGCTCTGTCGCGGGCGGCGTTCGCCGAATCGCCGATCCAGAAGTCCTGCATGCCGCCTACACCCTGCACCACGACATCGAACTCGCGACGGAAGTTCATGGCCGCCGCGTCCCACGCGTCGGCTGCGTGCTGCAGCGAATCCGGGCGCCACGATCTCGCTTGCGAAACAGTTGGTCTTCCCCCCATGCCTCATGCTGGCACTTGGGCACGATCTGCTGCTCGAACTATCCACAAGCAGGGCTCGCCATGTCCTCGATTCTCTGACACGGGGCCGGGTTGGACGTCGGCATCGGTTGGCAACCAGTACGCTCGATTACGTGCAGCGTCGGATCATGGGCATCGAGACGGAATTCGGTGTCACCTGCACGTTCCACGGTCACCGTCGTCTCAGCCCGGACGAGGTCGCGCGGTATCTGTTCCGCCGGGTGGTGTCGTGGGGCCGCAGCAGCAACGTCTTCCTGCGAAACGGAGCCCGGCTGTACCTGGATGTCGGCAGCCATCCCGAGTACGCCACGGCCGAGTGCGACAGCCTGATACAGCTCGTCACCCACGACCGCGCAGGCGAGCGCGTGCTCGAAGACCTGCTGATAGACGCCGAGCAGAGGCTGGCCGACGAAGGCATCGGCGGCGACATCTACCTGTTCAAGAACAACACCGACTCCGCGGGCAACTCCTACGGGTGCCACGAGAACTACCTGATCGTGCGCGCGGGCGAGTTTTCGCGCATCTCCGACGTGCTGCTGCCCTTCCTGGTCACCCGCCAGCTGATCTGCGGGGCGGGCAAGGTGTTGCAGACCCCCAAGGCGGCGACGTTCTGCCTGTCCCAGCGCGCAGAACACATCTGGGAGGGCGTGTCGTCGGCGACCACCCGCAGCCGGCCGATCATCAACACCCGCGACGAGCCGCATGCCGACGCGGAGAAGTACCGCCGCCTGCACGTCATCGTCGGCGACTCGAACATGTCCGAGACCACGACGATGCTCAAGGTCGGCAGCGCCTCCCTGGTGCTGGAGATGATCGAGTCCGGCGTCGCGTTTCGCGACTTCTCGCTCGACAACCCCATCCGCGCGATCCGCGAAGTCAGCCATGATCTCACCGGTCGCCGCCCTGTGCGGCTGGCGGGCGGGCGGCAGGCCAGCGCGCTGGACATCCAGCGCGAGTACCACGCCCGCGCCGTCGAGCACCTCCAGACCCGCGAACCCAACGCGCAGATCGAGCAGGCCGTCGACCTGTGGGGTCGCCAGCTCGACGCGGTGGAGAGCCAGGACTTCGCGAAGGTCGACACCGAGATCGACTGGGTAATCAAGCGCAAGCTGTTTCAGCGCTACCAGGACCGCTTCGGGCTCGACCTGTCGGACCCCAAGATCGCGCAGCTCGACCTGGCGTACCACGACATCAAGCGCGGCCGCGGCGTGTTCGACCTGTTGCAGCGCAAGGGCCTGGCCACGCGCATCACCACGGACGAGGAAATCGAAGAGGCCGTCGACACCCCGCCGCAGACCACTCGGGCCAAGCTGCGCGGCGAGTTCATCAGCGCGGCGCAGGAGGCGGGCCGGGACTTCACGGTCGACTGGGTGCACCTCAAGCTGAACGACCAGGCGCAGCGGACGGTGCTGTGCAAGGACCCGTTCCGGTCGGCCGACGACCGCGTGGAGCAGCTGATCGCCCACATGTGAGGCTCCGTCACGCCGGTGGCCGGT
>JAVHWG010000190.1:0-4456 GCA_032159965.1 Mycobacterium sp. | reverse complement strand
CGTGGTGCTTCCCCTTCATCGATCGATTGGCGTTGATCGACGAGTCTCGAAGCCCGCGATGACCGGCGCCTCACGCAACCCCGGAACCTCCGCGAACTTCCCTTACACCACTTCTACCGACACGACCTCTTGGTCTCTCGTTTCGAGATCCAGACGTCAAGCTTGGTCTTGACTTTCGATACGTATCGAGCTGACTTGGCCACGGAAATCACGAACTACAGCGTTGTTGCTCTCCAGGACGCTTGGACGCGGTTTGTCCGCGATCTCATTCTCAGTTCCGCGACGGGGCGAGCCCGGGGCCGCGCTGTCGCCGGCGGTGCCGCCGGCGGTTTCGCACCCCGCATCAGGGCGGGCAGACACGGGCCTCTCAGCGAGGCCGAATCACTGGTCCTCCTGCAGGCGGCATGGGGGAAAACGAAGAAGGGCCCTTCCTGGGAACCGCACTGGTACGACCAGCAAGAGTCCGCCAAGGCAGTTCGGCTGCTCGATTTGCAGAACGCGACGATCATCAACGGGGCGATCGGGGCGAGCACGAATCCGATCGAGGAGCTGAGATGCGTACGGAACTTCGCCGCACATCGCGGACGTCAGGCCGCCCGAAGCATCGAAGCCACGCACGGCTCGCGCCGTCACTGGCGGCGCATGCGCCGAGTTGTCGAATCGCCCCGCGCGTCGGGCACTCAACTACACCAGTGGGTGGGACAGTTCCGATCGGTAGCCACGGCCTCAACCGCTGCGACCCCTTGACCCTGATCGGGTGGCTCGTTCCGGCAGCCGCCGCCGATAGCGAAGGGGGTTCTCGGTTGGATCCGGTACCCGACTCTCGATCGCGATCGTGGCAGCGGCGCGTGCGACGAAGGCCCGCCGATGCCGCCCGAAGAGAGCGTACGGCGATCCACGGATTTCGCGACTCGGGTTTACATAGAAGGCCTTCTCGAGCATGAGCCGCGGTAGGGACGGGGCCGGCGCTCGCAGCGTCGTCGCCGGTAGCTGCGACTGCGTTGCCGCAGTGGGGATGACGAAAGGGCCACGCCCTGCGCGACTGTGCCATCCGTTTGTCAGTGGCCGTCGTCCGCCGCTCCCAAATACGCCGTCGATGCCGACAGATGCCTCGTCGGGCGCGGCAGACGGGGAGTAGGGTCGGATCATGCCGACGGCTGGCGATGGCGGGGATTCTCGGGTTGCCCAGTCGGATCACATCAGCATTAGGCGCGCATCGCTGGCCATCATTGCGGCGATCTGGGGGCTGCTGGCCGGTGCAATTGGCGTCGTGCTTGGCCCAGAAGTCAAAGATCGCTGGTTTTCGGCTGCTCGAAGCGCGTCGATCGAGCGCTTCTGCTTGACGCCGCTGCGGTCTTCGGTTCGCGACGGAGATGACAGGCTTTGGTTCAGCAGCAGCATCAAGGTTCGGATCGTCGGCTACAAGGGTCGCATGATCGGGACCTTCGTTGAGGTGGAAGGGCCCGACGGTCACGCGCACGACGCTGCTACACGCGGAGGTGCAAGCGATGGGTTGGACTTCGCGAGCCCTGAGGCAAACGATCAGCGCGTCGTCCTCTACGGCGATGTCGGGTTCCGAGCCACCGCGCGCCGGGACTACCAAGTCGTCGCGTACCTGGCGGACAAGTTCGGCCCGGGAGACCCTAACCTGGATGAGCTGAAGGTCCGCGTCTCTGTCAATCGACGCGCCATCCCAAGGCTGCCACGCCCATGCTCGACTGGTTCGTCCTAGCGAGCCTGCCGCGGCGCTCCCAAGATGGTGCCCTCACTGTGTCTCGTCGTCGCTGTCAAATGAGCGGTGCATCAGCGATCCGCCGGGATGGCTTCACGTGGGCGGACCGATCGCCGACTGCCGGGCTCGGCGCGGGCATGCACAAATCGCCAGTCACCGCAGGCGCCCGACCCGGCGCTCGCCCACGACCCGATGCTGCGTCGGTAGTCGATCCCAAGCGAGACGCCGATGGCGTGTCAGACCGCGCTCCGGTTACCGAGCACCTACCAAGGTTGCTTACGCCCTGCGAGGCGCGATCTGCGCTGTTGTGGAGGACGACTCCGGTATCCAGAGCCATTGGTGCTCGTCCTCGTCCCACAGCAGCCGACCGGTGGTGAGCCTCGTCCAGTCCAGTTCACCGAGCTCCTGCATCGCGCGCTCCGACACGCGGTCCTCCAGCACGACGTCGGCGGACTCGGCGGAGCGCAATATCACGTACTCCTCCTGCATGCGGAGAAAGATGGCTCCCAGTCGGTCTCCTCATTGGCTGCCTCCGCCGCCGCTGGGGGCTTGTAAGCCCGACCGATTCCCCGCACGAGCTGCTGGAGCCCCTTCCACCCACCGTCCCGAAAGGCGTCCCACGTGTCCTCGCCCGCCTTTGCGACAGCTCCCCCGGCGAACGCGGCTGCTCCCGCGGCGAACACGGCAGCAATCCACGGAATGGCTTCCACGACCACATCGACGACGTACGGTGGCGGCACCGGCGCCAGGGGGTGGACGGTGGGGCGCAGTCTCAACGCTCGCACTCCCGCAACCTCGACAACCGGAGCGTTGCCTCCCCACGTCAACGGGTCGTCATGGCCGCGTTCAATCCGTGGCTCGCATCCGGCGCTCGTGAACAGGCCCCGGAGGCGCTCAGCCCGGGGCGAGGTAGTCGACTCGAAGACTGTGATGTCAAGGCGCACGTGAGGCTGTCCTAAGCTCGGATCATCGCCATTCCGCGATACGGGACGGTGGGCCGAATGGATCCGGACACGCATGCCGTCCACGACAGTACTAGGCCTCGCCTATGCCTGGTTTGCAGCGGAATTGTCATAACCAGCGTTAGCAGGCGCGACGATGCTGGCGGCTCCGGCTCAGGAGTCGTCATCCGCCGGCAGGTCGACCCACATGAGGACCTTGTCGTCCGGGCCGTATATCGGTAGACGACGTAGCTGCTGCGTCCGGCGCGCCTTCTTCGCACGAGCGATGGTCGAAGCTGCGGCGCGCCTGATCGCTTCGGCCACCGCGATCAAGCTCGCCGCCTGCTCAGGATGCTCCACGATCCAGATGCCAAGTTCAACCCCGGCACCGCCGACGGAGCGGCGCTCCATCGGTTGGTCGAGCTGGGCAGCGAAACCGTCGTCACGCAGAGCGGCGAGGAACGCTTCGTAATCGTCGCGGTAGATCCCGTACTCGACGACGCTGGTTCGGATAATGATCATGGATCGAATGCACCGCGGAGTTGCCCCGATCCTACGGTGCCTTCAGGACGCCGCAGCCGGGTCATTGCCATCGAGGCAGTTCGTTGACGTCGTGGACAATGAACTTATTGGTCTACATAAGCCGCGTTACCGCGCATTGCACCCGGCACCGCCGGCCCTTGGCGCCGCAAGAACGGCATCTCCGAGGGAGCGGGCCGACCGCCGCAGCCGATACGAGCGCGGCGCCGCAGCAGCGGTCCGCAGCGGCGTGCAGCGCTCAACGGCCAGGTACTCGGCGGGCGCGCAGCGCTCGGTGTCCGATCCGCGAGCGCGGTAGCTGTCGTCGGCTTTTTGCTCGCTCTGTTTACGAGCTTCTCCATGGGGATCCCGTTCCTCGCGGCGATCGTGGCCGTGGTCTGCGTCGTCATGTTCCGCGGGATGGTCTGGAAGCGGTTCCTCATGTGCGGCTCGGCCACTACGTGCGCTTCGAGCCCGCCGGCAGCCAGCGCGGGACGACGCGCTGCAGCTACGCCACGATTGCCGCGCGGCTCAATGCGGAAGGCGTCCCCATCGCCCACGGGGCGGCGACGTGGTGGCCGGCGACCGTCCGCGCCGTAGTCAACGCCGCCGCCTGACGCTGCGACCGGGCCTGGCGGTCGGCGCCGCCGTGGCGAAAACGCGCGGCGCAACTGACGATCACTCGCGCTGAACTCTGAGCGGGGGCTACACGCCAGCGAGATACGGCGACGCCGTTGCGTCGGCGTCACCGGCGAAGTACTGGCCGTGCGTCCGCTTGATCGTCTCGATGGAGTCGGCCCCAACGAGCACGATTTCGAACGCGCCCTGACCGGCGTACTTGCGCTCCAGTTCTGCGTATCGGGTGCCCGCGGCCGCGGCGTCCGTGAACTCCTGGGTGTCGACGAGGCGACCGAGGCCGATGTTGTAGATGAGGAGGTAGTGGATCAGAGGCATGTAGGTCACTCCCTCGTGAAATACGGCCGCGCGGCGTCGCGCGCTCGGTCGAAGTCTCGCATGAAGCCCAAACCGGGCGTCACGCCTGCGTCTTCCATCGCGAGACCATCGGCGGCGAGGCGGAAGTAGTCGAGCAGAACGCGTGGGCCACGGCCGGATTTCAGGTCCAGGCCGAGCCGCTTGTCGGTGCGTTCGATGGCCTCGGCCCAGTCGTGCTCGCGCGGGGTCCGCAGCTGAATCTCGATCAGCCTTCGGTCTCGCTCGACGACGATGTGCAACGCGCGATATCCGCTCGGGGCCGGCTCAGCCA
>JAVHWG010000150.1:0-6891 GCA_032159965.1 Mycobacterium sp. | reverse complement strand
CGCGCTGCAGCCCTATCGACGATCCGGAATCGAGAGCGTTCGACAGCTCGCCGCTCAGGGAGCCGTAGCGCGTCCACACACATGTACCGCCACCAGCGCCGCCCCTCGACTCGTAGACGCCGGGCGCCACGTCCGTGGGGATCAGAAATGTCCCGGTGCCGGGGATATACAAGCTCGTCGCGCCCGTTGACGGTGGCGGCGCGCCATCGACGATGGTCGCGCACTCCGCGCGCGTGTGGTTAGAAACCATGCAGTCGACCCACGCTTGCTGCCGGGCGGTGGATGGATCGGCCTGAGCCACACCCGGGTCCAGCTGCCACGCGAAGCCCAACGGGGCGCTCAGGCATCGAAGTTGCACGCCGTCCGGCGACGCGGCAGTCTTATTTAGCTGTTGGTATACGCACGCCGAACCCTGATCCGGACCTGCGGTGTCGGCCGCGGCGCTTGGCGCGAAACCGACGGCAGACATGGTCAATGCCGAAAGCGCGCTGAGCGCAATCCACCCCTTCATGGTTGGAGAGACTATCCGTGCCGCATGCGGTTGGCCACTCGCGTAAGAAGCCACCGCGTGCGCTCGACGCACGCGCGCCTATTGCGGCAGCGCGGGATTTGTCGTGTTCCGTTTCTTGCGCTTGACGCCAACGTTTCCCCACAGCGAAAAGCCGCGGATTCGCACGCATGGCGCTCCCGGCGTTCCTTCGCCGTTGACGCTATGGTCGAAGTTGCCCATCACGCCGACTCCGTGCAGGTCCACGTTCACTTCGGGGGGCACGAGGATGGTCTGGCCGCCCACGATCGAGTAGGAGTGGATCTCCACTTCGGGTGACGTGAAGTCGGCATACCGCAAATCCACCACGCCGCCGCCGAACAAAGCGAAGGTCGTCATGCGTTTCGGCACGTTCCAGCGACCGCGGCGCTCGAAGCCGCTCATGATCGCCAACAGCAGCGTCGACGGCGCTGGCCTGCACGGACCGCCGCTGGGGGCCCTGGTGATGGCACCGGGGAGGTCTGCGCTGACGCGGTCGAGTTCGTCGTACGTCTTCGCGGCATACGCCCTGGTCAGGCGGTCCTCGTACTCGCTCAGTTGCAGCTGGCCCTGGGCGGCGGCATCGGTGAGCAACTGCGCCACCTGCATCCGATCGGTGTCAGCAGCACGCATCGAACTGTTCCGCGACGCTGGAGTGCTCATCAATGACGAGCCTACGACGAACGCTGGCACATGCAAGCGCGTTGGCCAAACTGTGCTCTATGCGATCACGGCGAAGCAGATAGCCAGGCAAACTTTATGTGATTTCGGCCAGATAATCTGCGAAGCCGATGGTGCCGACCGGGTTGTCCGGCACCAGGTTCGCCCCCGTTCGGATGCCGGCGCCGATGCGCCCCGGCACAGGCATTTGGACGACGGGTCGACGGCCGCCGCGGGCCGCAAGGTACATGCGCGCGAGCTCGGCGTGCGCGTGCACGGCGGGACCGCCGATATCGGCGACTCGCCCGTCGGGTTCGCAGTCGATGAGTTCGACGAGCCGCGCCGTGACGTCGCGAGTGTCGATGGGCTGGAACCGCACACCGCGCAGCGTCCACAACAGCGGGGAGTACCGCTGCATCGAGAAGATCACCTTGATCAGGTCGTGGAACTGGGTGGCGCGCAACACGGTATGCCCGACGCCCGATGATTCCAGCGCGTGCTCGACGCGCAGCTTGGTCTTGTAGTAGCCCATCGGGATTTGGTCGATGCCGACGATCGAGACATAGATGATGTGAGCGACGCCCGCCCTGCGCGCTGCCGTGATGAGATTCTCCGTCGAGGTGACGTCCTTGTCGCCCGTGCCTTGAGTGGCACAGTGCACGATTACATCAATGCCTTCGACGGCAGCGTCGACGCCCGTGTTGGCGAGCAGATCACCCTGCGCCCAGTGCACGCCCGTATAGCCGACATGACTGTGTCGACTCATGGCCCGCACGCGATGACCGGCGGCCGTTGCCGCGCCGACTACCTTCCGGCCCAGTGTGCCGGTCGCACCCGTGACGAGGACGGATCGGCTCATCGGTCAAGCGTAGTTCGCGACGACGAGGCGGTAGCCGAGATCGAGTGAGGTCTTGTCGAGCAGCTCGGCGTTGCGGCGGTGCCACGCGCCGCTCGCGATGTCGGCGCGGAGCACAGACAGTTCGTTGTCGACCTCCGCGGTGTGGGTGAACATCGACATTCCGGCTCGCACCGCTGGGTCGAGGTAGGCATCGGGACGGCGCCAGTAGGCACCGCCGAACCCGTCGACGCAGTCGTGCGGGATGGGCACGGACCGGATCGTCACCGTTCCCGGCAACTCAAGGAATCGAGAGATCGGTATAGCCAGCCGTGCATCGGTCGCCGTCGCCGTTGGAAGGTAATCGCGCAGAAGCCAGAACTGTTTGATCACGGCGTGATCCCAGGTGAAAATCACCACCCGGCGGCGAGCGACGCGGAACATCTCCGCGAGACCCCGATCCACATCGTGCCAATGGTGCATGGTGAGGATCGCCAGTGCGGCGTCGACGGAATCAGTCGCAAGCGGAAGCCTTTCCGCCGTTGCCCGGACCACCGGTGCGGAATTTGGTGGGCGCTGGGCGACCATGACAGCGCTCGGCTCGACCGCGACGACGGTCTGTGCTGGTTCGTACGAGCCGGTTCCCGCGCCGATGTTTGCGACTGAAGCGGTACCCGACAACGCCTTCTCGATCTGGCTGGCGATCCGCCGGTCGGCGTTACGCGTCTGCGAGTATCGCTGCCCGGTGAGGTCGTATCGCTGAGCCGACATCAGTCAGCCCAGCGCGGCGGCCGTTTCTGCAGAAACGCGGTCATGCCTTCGCGGGCTTCGTCCGAGACGAACAGCCGAGCCGACTCCTCACTCAGCTCGTCGGCCTGGCGGTCGAAGGCGGCCAGGATCGGCGCGGTGGTCAAGGCTTTGGACGCGGCCAGCCCCTGCGGCGACGCCTTGCCGATCGCGGCGGTCAATGACGCGACGGTCGCCTTGACGTCATCGGCGGCGATGCTGATCAGCCCGATGTCGGCGGCCTCGGCCGCGCCGAACTTCTCGCCGGTGAGGAAGTAGCGACCCGCAGCGCGGGCCGTCATCTTCGGCAACAGGGTCAGCGAAATGATCGACGGGGCAACGCCGATGCGCGCCTCGGTCAAGGCGAACGTGCTGGACTGCCCTGCGACCGCGATGTCGCAGGCGCCGACCAGACCGAGGCCGCCCGCGCGCACGTGCCCTTCGACGGCGGCGATCACCGGCAACGGCAGCTTGAGGATGCGGCGCAGCAGCCGCGTCAGTTCGCGGGCCCGATCGACGGCAACGTCGCCGGGAGCACGCCCCGCTGCCTCCGCGAGATCCGCTCCCGCACAGAATGTTCCGCCCGTGTGGTCGAGGACGACGGCCCGCACGCCGGGCTCCTCGGTGGCGTCCGTCAGGCCCTGGTGCAGCTGGTTGACCAGCCTGGTGGACAAGGCGTTGCGGTTGTCCGGCGAGTCCAGCGTGAGCCGGGCAACATTTCCCTCGACGGTGTAGTGGACGAGTGTGGCCATCAGTACGAGCGTGGCAGACCGAGCGAGGTCTGCGCCACAAAATTGAGAACCATCTCACGGCTCACCGGGGCGATGCGGGCCAGCTTCGAGGCGGTCACCGCCGCGGCGATGCCGTACTCCCTGGTCAGCCCGTTGCCGCCCAACGACTGCACGGCCTGGTCGACCGCGCGCACCGACGCCTCACCCGCCGCGTACTTGGCCATGTTCGCCGCCTCGGCCGCGCCCGCGTCGTCGCCGAGGTCGTACAGCGACGCCGCCTTCTGCATCATCAGCTTGGCGAGCTCGATCTCAATGTGGTTCTGCGCCAACGGGTGTGAAAGGCCCTGATGCGAACCGCTCGGCGTCTTCCACACCTGCCGGGTCTTGACGTAGTCGACCGCCTTGTTGATCGCGAACCGGCCCATGCCCACCGCGCTGGCCGAACCCATGATGCGTTCCGGATTAAGTCCGGCGAATAGCTGCGCGATAGCGGCGTCCTCGGAACCGACCAGCGCGTCGGACGGCAACCGCACCTCGTCGAGGAACACCTGGAACTGGCTTTCCGGCATGGACAGTTCCATGTCGATTTTGGTCCAGCTCAACCCCTTGGCGTCGGTGGGGACGACGAACAGCGCGGGCCGGAGAGATTCGGACTTCGCCACCCCCTCTTTGTAGGTGCGGCCCACGACAAGCACCGCCTGCGCCTGATCGATGCCGGAGATGAACACCTTCTGGCCCGAGAGGATCCAGTCGCCTCCGTCTCGGCGGGCGGTGGTGGTGATCCGGTGGCTGTTCGACCCGGCGTCGGGCTCGGTGATCGCGAACGCCATGGTGATCGAGCCATCGGCGATGCTTGGCAGCCAGCGCTTCTTCTGTTCCTCTGTGCCGAACTTGCTGATGATCGTGCCGTTGATCGCGGGGGAGACGACCATCATCAGCAGGGGTGAGCCCGCCGCGGACATTTCCTCCATCACCATCGACAGCTCGTACATGCCCGCGCCGCCGCCTCCGTACTCCTCAGGGAGGTTGACGCCGATGAACCCGAGTTTGCCTGCCTCGCTCCATAATTCGTCGGTGTGCCCACCGGCGCGGGCCTTCTCCAGGTAGTAGTCCTGCCCGTAGTTGGCGGCCATCGCGGCGACGGCCTTGCGCAGCGCCTGCTGCTCCTCGGTTTCGACGAAGCTGGTCATTGGCGGGCTCCTTCAACATTGTCCACTCGAGCAAGTACGGCGCCGACTTCGACCTGCTGGCCGGTCTCGACGTTGAGTTCGGCGAGTACACCGTCGCCGGGCGCGGTTATCGTGTGCTCCATCTTCATCGCCTCCAGCCAAATGAGCGGCTGTCCGGCTGTGACGGTGTCGCCGACGGACGCGCCGACCCGCAGTACCGAGCCGGGCATCGGGGCCAACAGCGAGCCCTGAGCGACCGCGGCGTCCGGATCGGGAAAGCGCGGCAGCACAACGAGTTGCACGGGACCCAGCGGCGAGTCGACGAATATCTGGTCGCCGTAGCGCGCCACATTGAACGGACGCTCCACGCCGTCGACAGCGAGCACCACCCGTTCGGGTGCGGTCGCGACCATCGTCACGTCGTCGTGGCCCGGCAAGTCGACGCCGGTGCGAGTGAATCGGTACCGCACCTCGTGCGTTTCACCGGCCACGTCGCTGTATTGCTTGGCTTGGTATCCCGAGGTGAGGTTGCGCCAGCCGCTCGGCGCAGCGGCGAACACCGTTGCGGTTCGACGGTTCTGCGCAGCATCGGCGAGAGCGGCGGCGAGCGCCGAGAGTTCGACTGCCCGTTGGTCGGCCAGTGGCGCGGCCAACTCGGCCAGTCCATGGGTGTCGAAGAACGCGGTGTCGGTGGCGCCGTCGAGGAATGCCGGATGCCGCAGCACATTGACCAGCAGGTCGCGATTAGTGCGCACCCCGTGGATGCGGGTGCGAGCCAGTGCGTCGGCGAGCACTGCGGCGGCCTGACGGCGGGAGTGCGCGTACGAGATGACCTTGGCCAGCATCGGGTCGTAGAACACCGACACAACCGAACCGTCGACGATGCCGGAGTCGAGCCGAACACTGCGCACGCGAGGAGCGAATTGGGCACTGCCTGGCACCTCGAAGTGGTGGACGGTCCCGGCTTGCGGCTGCCAGCCCTTGGCTGGGTCCTCCGCGTACAGCCGGGCCTCGATCGAATAACCCCGCGACGGTGGGGGATCGGGGTCGAGATGGCCGCCGTCGGCGACCGTCAGCTGTAACTCCACAAGGTCCAGCCCCGTGGTCTCCTCGGTGACCGGGTGCTCGACCTGCAGCCGGGTGTTCATCTCGAGGAAGAAGAAGGAGCCGCCTTCCGGCCCGTCTGGTGAAGCCATGAACTCGACGGTGCCCGCGCCGGCGTAACCGATCGCGGCGGCAGCCAGCCGGGCGGCGTCGAACAGCTTGGCCCGCATCCCCGGTGTGCGTTCGACCAATGGTGATGGCGCCTCTTCGATCACCTTCTGGTGGCGCCGCTGGATGGAGCATTCGCGCTCCCCGACGGCCCACACCGTGCCATGTTCATCGGCGAGCACCTGGACCTCGACGTGGTGACCGGTGGCCAGGTAGCGCTCGCAGAACACCGTCGGGTCGCCGAACGCCGACTGCGCTTCGCGGCGGGCCGCCTCGACTTGCGCAGGCAGCTCCGACAATTCGCGGACCACCCGCATGCCGCGACCGCCACCGCCCGCCGAGGCCTTGATCAGCACAGGCAACTGATCCGCGGTGACGGTTTCGGGATCGAGCTCGTCGAGAACAGGGACACCTGCGGCGGCCATCATCTTCTTGGCCTCGATCTTTGAGCCCATCGCCGCAACGGCCGCGACCGGAGGGCCGATCCATGTCAAGCCCGCGTCCAGCACGGCAGTGGCGAATTCGGCGTTCTCCGAGAGGAATCCGTAGCCGGGGTGGATCGCATCGGCACCCGCTGCGCGGGCCGCGGCGATCAGCTGCTTGGCGTCCAGGTAGCCATTGCGGCCCTCGAGACGCACTCGCGCGTCGGCCTCGGCGACATGCGGGGACGCCGCGTCGGGATCGGTGTAGACGGCGACGGTGCCGATGCCGAGCCGACGGCAGGTGTCGAACACCCGGCGGGCGATCTCGCCCCGGTTGGCGACCATAACCTTCGAGATCATGCTAATGCCTTCTGCTCTTCGCGCGAGCGCTCATCGCCGCTCACATCCGGAAGACGCCGAAGTTCGGCGTCCCCTTGATCGGACCATTGGAGATGGCGGACAGGCACATTCCCAGCACGGTGCGGGTGTCGCGCGGATCGATGACCCCGTCGTCGTAGATCATCCCGGACAGCACCATCGGCAACGACTC
>JAVHWG010000144.1:0-6915 GCA_032159965.1 Mycobacterium sp. | reverse complement strand
GCCGGCAGAGTCAACGGTTTCGGCGCGGGCCCGTCACCAGCGTGCGGCAGCGGATATGCCGTGGTGGTGCCGCTGTAGAAAGTCACATTGCCTTCTGTCTTGGAGAACAGTTGGTGGACATGACCGTTCAGGCATGTCACAGACGAGAATCGGCGTAGATAGCTGAGGGCCTGCGTGGCGTCGTCGGTGCCCCAGCCCCAGTCCGGGTACATCGCGAACAGCGGAATGTGGCTGAACACAATGATCGGGGTGTCGCTGGACAACCCTGCGACGTCCTTCTCGACGAACTCGAGTTGGTCGGTACCCAAGTGCCCCAACTTCTTCAAGTTCAGCGTGTTGACCAACGCGATCACGTGCACACCCGCGATGTCGAAGCTGTACCAGCCGTCGCCACGGGTGCCGGCGCCGAAAGCCTGCCGATACTTCTGTCCGCCGTCGTCGACAGAGTCGTGCTCACCCGGCACGGTGAAGATGTGCGGAGTGCTCAGCCCGCTGAGCATCTGCCTCACCTGATCGAACTGTTCGGGAGTGGCCAGATGGGTGAGATCTCCGGTGTGGATGACGAAGTCGGGTGTGTAGCCCAAGCTGTTGACCTGTTTGATCGCTTGGCCGAACGAGCCGACGACATCGGTGTTGGCGGTCCCTTTGAAGCCGATGTGGCTGTCGCTGAGTTGGGCGAACCGCAGTGCCGGTTGCGGGGAATGGTTTGTCGCCCCGGCGGTTCCGGCGACATGTGAGATCACTTCACCACCTACCACCGCCAGGCCCACCGCCGCCCCGAACCATGCGCCGTGGCGGATCATCTGACGACGGGTCATTGCATGCTGTTCGGTCATGCCGTCACCACCACGGTGCCGTGCATGAACGGATGGATCGAACAGACGTAGTCGAAGGTGCCCGGCTTCTGGAATGTGTAGCTGTAGGTGCCTTGCGCATCCATGCCTGGCGAGTGGAAGGAGCCGTCGTCGGCGGCAACGGTGTGCGGCTCTTCATCGTGATTCGTCCACGTGACCGCGCTGCCGACATGCACCGTCAGGGTGCCCGGGGTGAATGCGAAGTTGTCGATCGAGACCGCATCACCGGCCACCGGGGTGGTCGCCGCACTCGAGGACGGGCCGGAGGTGGCCATCGGCGGCATCGAACTCATGCCGGGCATGCCGGTCATCCCAGGCGTGATGGTGACGCCCGACCCGAACGTCACCGACGGGCTTGCCTGAGGCGACGAGGAAGGCGTAGAGCATGCGGCGAGCAGCAGGGCTGTCGCCGTCGCGAGCGCGGGTATGCGCCACGCGGACGCGAGGAGCGAGATATTCCAGTTGGTAACCACGCCGATAGATACGGTGGCGGGTTACAGCGTTAGCTCGACTGCTCGGGTTTGGGGGCGAGAACCTCGATGACACCGTCGACCTCGCGAACCTGCAACGCCGGCAACGGCTTCGGGGAGATCGGTAACTGGTGGGTCAGCACCTTGCCGGTCGGCGCGAACGACGTCGAGTGGCAGGGACACCGCAGGCGGTCATCGGGAGCGTCGAACCACAACCGGCACCCTTGATGCGTGCAGACGCCCGATACCGCCTCCGGCTTTCCGTCGACGCGGCGGACGAATCCGACCACGGAGCCGAGGTCGAACGGGTGCATGCCCTCGTCCGTGACGTCGGTACTGGCCGCGACGCGCCGCCAAATCCCGTCGTTCGGCGTGAGCTCGGCGTCGGCGATGTCCTCGGTCTCGTTCTCGTCGCGGATCACCAGTCGGTCGACTGACACTGCCGCCACCGCCGCGGCCGCTGCGGCGGACGTGCCGACGATCACCTGGCGACGGGTTGCCGACGGCAGGCGCGTCACATTCGGTTCAGGCTCCTCCTGCTGCTCAGACAGTCGCTCGGCGAGCTCGGCGAGGAACTCAGGGCGCGGAGCATCGGCTCCCGGCCTGGCCGCCTGCATGTCGATTGCGGTGCGGATCTGCGCGGCCTCGAAGTCGTCGGGCCGGAATGATCGAGGACGCCGGCCGTGCAACAGGTCGTCGACGTACCTGCGCAAGTCGCGGTGGTTGTCACGCTCCTCGCGTTCGCGGGCGTTCATGACTCGTCCTTCTCGCTGTCCCTCGGTCTTCGCGCAAGCGGTTCCACATCCCGCACCTGAGCCGCCAGCCGCAACGCCCGGTGTTGAAGTACCTTGGCGTTCGCGACGCTAACACCCATGTCGGCGGCGGACTCCTTGATCGAACACGCCTGCAGGAAACGCAGTTCCAGAATCCTTCGGTACTGGTCCGGCAGAGCGTCGAGCAGTCCCGCTACCCGCGCTGGCGCGGTGCTGATCGACTCTTCACTTTCCGGGGGTGCGGGGATGTCGTCTTCGATGGTGGTGATCTCGCGTCCAAGCGTTGTGCGCCAGTGCGCGGCGAGGACCGTGCGCGCGGTCGCCCGCAGGTAGGCGCGGACTTCCCCGATACTGACCGTCAGCCGCAACGGCCGCAGCGCCGCGAGGAAAACCTCCGCGGTCAGGTCTTCGGCGTCGGCCTGGTTGCCGACCCGCGCGTAGATCGTCCGGTACACCCAGGTCGCGTTGTCCTGGTAAACCGCGTTCCAGTCCGGATAGCGATCGACCGGCACCGCCCGCAGGGTCCGCGGACGTTCCGGGTCGCTCTGTGCGAACACGTAGGCCGCCTGCCTGTCATGTGTGCGTCGGCACGGTCGGAAGAACCTGCCGCCCCTGACCTATCTCTGCCTACCTATAGTCGGCCGGGTTACAACCTCGGCGGCGGCGAACGCCGCATGTTCTCAGGCGCCTCCAAGCTGTGCGATACCAACGCGGCGAATGCATCGCCATTGGACTTGGCCTGACAACGTCACGTGCTTGCCCAGCCGTACCCGGGTTACTAGGATGTCCTAGTAATCATCTTCCGCCGAGTTTCGGGGCATTCATGACCACACAGATTTCGCATTTCATCGACGGCCGGCGCACTGCCGGCCAGTCGAAACGGACCGCCGACGTCTACAACCCCAGCACCGGGCAGGTGCAGTCACAAGTGCCGTTGGCTTCGGCCGCCGACGTCGACGCCGCCGTCGCGGTGGCTGTCGAGGCACAGAAGGAGTGGGCGGCGTGGAATCCTCAGCGGCGCGCCCGGGTGATGATGAAGTTCGTCGAGCTCGTCAACGAGAACGCCGACGAGCTGGCCGAACTGTTGTCGATTGAGCACGGCAAGACGGTGGCCGACTCCCGCGGTGACATCCAGCGCGGTATCGAGGTCATCGAGTTCGCGATCGGGATCCCCCACCTGCTGAAGGGCGAGTACACCGAGGGTGCCGGGGGCGGCATCGACGTGTACTCGATCCGCCAGCCCCTTGGCGTCGTCGCCGGTATCACGCCGTTCAACTTCCCCGCGATGATCCCGCTGTGGAAAGCGGGCCCGGCGCTGGCGTGTGGAAATGCGTTCATTCTCAAGCCTTCTGAGCGTGACCCGTCGGTGCCGGTGCGGCTGGCCGAACTGTTCGCCGACGCGGGCCTGCCGAAAGGCGTCTTCCAGGTGGTGCATGGTGACAAGGAGGCCGTCGACGCGATCCTGGCCCATCCGGACATCCAGGCCGTCGGCTTCGTCGGCAGCTCCGACATCGCTCACTACATCTACTCCACGGCCGCCGCGAACGGGAAGCGCGCGCAGTGCTTCGGCGGCGCGAAAAACCACATGATCGTGATGCCCGACGCCGACCTCGACCAGGCGGTCGACGCACTGATCGGTGCGGGCTATGGCAGTGCCGGCGAGCGCTGCATGGCCATCTCGGTCGCGGTGCCGGTCGGTGATCAGACCGCAGATCGCCTGCGCGCCAGGTTGATCGACAGGATCAACAACCTGCGCGTCGGCCACAGCCTGGACCCGAAGGCCGATTACGGTCCGCTGGTCACCGAGGCCGCGCTGGCCCGGGTGAAGGACTACATCCAGCAGGGAATCGACGCTGGCGCCGAGGCGGTGATCGACGGCCGCGAACGGGCAAGCGACGACCTGCAATTCGCCGACGCGAGCCTTGAGGGCGGCTACTTCATCGGCCCCACGCTGTTCGATCACGTCACGCCTGACATGTCGATCTACACCGACGAGATCTTCGGCCCGGTGCTGTGCATCGTGCGTGCCGACGACTACGAAGAGGCGCTGCGGCTGCCGAGCGAGCACGAATACGGCAATGGCGTCGCGGTTTTCACCCGCGACGGCGACACCGCCCGCGACTTCGTGTCCCGCGTGCAGGTCGGCATGGTCGGGGTCAACGTGCCCATCCCCGTGCCGGTCGCATATCACACGTTCGGCGGCTGGAAGCGCTCCGGCTTCGGCGACCTCAACCAGCACGGACCCGCGTCGATCCAGTTCTACACCAAGGTGAAAACTGTCACTTCGCGTTGGCCGTCCGGCATCAAGGACGGTGCCGAGTTCGTCATCCCCACAATGAAATAGCGCCGAACAACCTGATGTTCCACCTCGACGACGACGAGCGCGTCATCACCGAAACTGCGGCTGCGTTCGCCGCCAAACGCCTGGCGCCGCACGCGCTGGACTGGGACATCACCCATCACTTCCCGGTAGACGCACTGCGCGAGTCCGCCGAATTGGGCATGGCGGCTATCTACTGCAGCGAGGATGTCGGCGGCAGCGGACTGCGGCGGCTGGACGCGGTACGGATCTTCGAGCAGTTGGCGATGGCGGACCCGACGACAGCGGCATTCCTGTCGATCCACAACATGTGCGCGTGGATGGTGGACCGCTACGGCACACAAGAGCAGCGCAAGGCATGGGTGCCCCGGCTGGCTTCGATGGAGACCATCGCCAGCTACTGCCTCACCGAGCCGTCCGCAGGGTCCGACGCATCGGCGTTGCGCACGAAGGCCGTTCGCGACGGCTCAGACTTCGTGCTGGACGGCGTCAAGCAGTTCATCTCCGGTGCCGGATCGTCGGATATGTATGTGGTGATGGCACGTACTGGAGCCGACGGCCCGCGGGGCATCTCGGCGTTTCTCGTCGAGAAAGGTTCCACCGGACTGAGTTTCGGTGCGCAAGAGCAGAAAATGGGCTGGCACGCGCAGCCGACCGCGCAGGTGATCATGGAAGGTGTGCGGGTGCCCGCCGACGCGATGCTGGGCAGCGCCGACGGCGAGGGCGCCGGTTTCGGCATTGCGATGAACGGCCTGAACGGCGGGCGGATCAACATCGCGGCGTGCTCGCTGGGCGGGGCACAGGCCGCCTACCGCAAAGCAGCCGCGTACGTGCGCGACCGCGAGGCCTTCGGCGGCAGTCTCCTCGACGAGCCCACGATTCGCTTCACCCTCGCGGAAATGGCGACGGCACTGGAGTCGTCGCGGATGATGTTGTGGCGGGCGGCATCCGCGCTCGACGACAACGATCCGGACAAGGTCGAGCTGTGCGCGATGGCCAAACTCCATGTGACGGAGGCCTGCTACGACGTCGCGGATCGTGCGTTGCAATTGCATGGCGGCTACGGCTATCTGAGCGAGTACGGGATCGAGAAGATCGTTCGCGACCTCAGGGTGCACCGAATCCTCGAGGGGACCAACGAAATCATGCGGGTGGTCATCGGCCGTGCCGAGGCCGCGCGGGTGAGGGCAGAAGGGAAATAATGGCCACGATCGCATTCCTCGGCCTGGGCAACATGGGCGGGCCAATGGCCGCCAACCTCGTGGCCGCCGGCCAGACTGTGCGCGGCTTCGATCCCGTGCCGGCACTGAGGTCCGCTGCTGCGGACAACGGTGCGGCGGTGTTCGACAGTGGTACCGAGGCCGTCACCGACGCCGACGTGGTGATCACGTCGTTGCCCAACGGCGACATCGTCAAGGCCTGTTACGCCGAGGTGCTGGCCGCCGCGAAGCCGGAAACACTGTTCATCGATACCTCCACGATCTCCGTAGACGATGCCCGCGCGATCAACAGGCAGGCCGCCGAACGTCGATTCGCACAACTCGACGCTCCGGTGTCGGGAGGAGTCAAGGGCGCGACGGCAGGCACGCTGGCCTTCATGGTCGGCGGCGACGCTGACGCCGTGGAACGCGCCAGGCCGGTCCTGGAACCGTTGGCGGGCAAGATCATCCACTGCGGCGCGTCGGGCACCGGGCAGGCCGCCAAGCTGTGCAACAACATGCTGCTCGCCGTGCAGCAGATCGCGGTCGGCGAAGCGTTCGTACTGGCCGAGAAGCTGGGGCTCTCCGCGCAGTCGCTGTTCGACGTGGTCACCGGCGCCACCGGCAACTGCTGGGCGGTGCACACGAACTGTCCTGTGCCGGGGCCTGTTCCGGCGTCACCCGCCAACAACGACTTCAAGCCGGGGTTCGCCACCGCATTGATGAACAAGGACCTCGGGCTGGCGATGGACGCGGTCCGCTCCGGCGGGTCTACGGCTCCGCTGGGCAGTCATGCCGCAGACATCTACGCCGAGTTCGCCGCCAACCATGCCGACAAGGACTTCAGCGCAGTGATCGAAATACTGCGTAGCAGCTGACTTCGACCGCCGCCCGACATACGTCTGCCACGACCCGGTCGGTACCGGGCCGTGGCAGACGTCGTTGGTGATCTACCGGTTACGCGCTCCCGCTGGCGCTGCCAATCTGGACCGTCTGGCCGTCGAAGGGCGCGGTGCACGCCGCCGTCAGTTGATACGACTGACCGGGCAAGGGAGCGGGGAAGGTCAGCGTCGTACTTCCCTTGGCGGCAAGACTGAAGTCGCGGTGAACTGGCAGACCCAGCCCATTGGCTTCCGTCGCATCGTAGGTGCATTGAGCGGCCAGGTCCGACGTGTTCCCGACGGTGACGTTCACCTGCAGGCCCGCCTTCTTGACGTTCATCGTCACCGCGTTCGTCGGCGCAACCTTCTTCACCGGACAGGTCGAGCCGGCCGGAAGGGTGGAACCATCCGAGCAATG
>JAVHWG010000094.1:0-7603 GCA_032159965.1 Mycobacterium sp. | reverse complement strand
AAGTCTTCCGACTGCGACTGGCGTCGGGACGTGAAGCAGAGGCCACCGGCAACCATCCCTTTATGAAGCTCGAAGGCTGGACTCCGTTGCAGGAGCTGAAGATCGGGGACCGCGTCGCCGCGCCGCGTCGCGTACCCGAGCCGGTCGACACCCATCGGATGGACGATTCCGAAGTAATCCTGCTGGCCCACATGATCGGTGACGGGTCGTGCGTGAAGCGCCAGCCGATCCGTTACGCGTCTATCGACGAGGCAAACCTCGCTGCGGTGACGGTTCGCGATGACTACCCGGCGGCGCGGGTGTCCACGTTGCGGTTGCCAGCACCGCACCACCTCACCCACGGCAAGCGGAACCCAATCGCGGCGTGGCTCGATGGACTAGGGCTGTTCGGGAAACGCAGCTACGACAAGTTCGTGCCCGAAGCCGTGTTTCGCGCGCCCAATGACCAGGTGGCGCTGTTCCTGCGGCACCTGTGGGCCATGGATGGCTCCGTGTGTTGGGATGCCAAGGTGTGCTTAGGACGGATCTACTACGCTTCAACGAGCCGCCGCTTGATCGATGATGTTGCGCAGCTACTACTTCGCCTAGGTATCCAGAGCAGGCTTACGCGGATGCGGAAGGCGGGGTATCGTAACTGCTGGCATTTGTGGATTGACAGGGCAGAAAATCAAACGGCGTTTTTGACAAAGATTGGTGTCCATGGTGCTCGCGGTAAGTCCGCAGAATATGTACTCAAGCAACTTGAAGGGCGAAGCCGCCGCCCCGGTGCTGACACGGTCCCCCCGGTGGTCTGGAACAGAGTACGAGAAGCACTGAGCTGCAGCGCCATTGCCCGCGCTGACTTCAGGGCCACTGCGCGCCTGCAGTTGAGCGAACGAAGACTGGCAGTCGCCCCCGGGAGGCCTTTGTTGCACAGGGTTGCAGCAGTTCTTGAGAACGATGCTATTCACGATCTAGCGACGAGCGATATCTTTTGGGATCGCGTAGTTGACATTACGAATATCGGCGAGAGCGACGTGTACGACGGAACCGTAAGCGGGACACACAATTTCGTGGCAAACGGGATCAGCGTACATAACAGTTTGGAACAAGATGCCGATATGGTCATTCTGCTGAACCGGCCTGATGCCTTCGACCGTGACGATCCGCGTGGGGGAGAGGCGGATTTCATTCTCGCCAAACACCGTAACGGGCCCACCAAGACGGTGACCGTCGCGCACCAGCTGCACTTGTCGCGCTTTGCGAATATGGCAAGGTGAGCACTCGTAATGCCGGTTCCCGAACAAAATGTCGATGAACCCCGACTATTGCCGGGCACGAGCTAGCACGGTGCCGATCCCGTCGTCGTCGACCGACAGTGTGGTGACAAGTGGTGCGGCGCCGGCGAGGAGCCGGGTAAGGACATGCCCGGGCGGGATTTCGATGGCGCAGGTGGCGCCCAGCTCCGGCAGCAGCCGCATGGCGTCGAACCACTGCACGGGATGCGCCACCGCCTTCGCGAGGTCATCGAGGATGACGTCGGCACTCATCACCGCGCGACCGCGGGTGTTGGTCAGGTAACGGGCGGTAGGGGTGCGACGCGGCAATTGCTCGAGGTGTGTGGCCAACCGCTCGGCGGCCCCGGACTGCAGTGGGCAGTGCGACGCGACCGGCACATTGAGCGATTCGTAGGCGGCCGCGCCGGCGGCCATGCCCGCCTTCTCCAACCCCGCGGCGGTGCCGCTGAGGACGGTCTGGGTCTCGGCGTTGACGCTCGCCACCCATATCGGGTCGTCGTCAGTGCTGACTCCCTCTGCCAATTGTGCTGCGGCCCTGACTGATAGGCCGGTAAGCGCAGCCATCCCCCAGGTGCCGCCAGCGCATGCCTGCTGCATGAGTCTGCCGCGTACCGCCACCGCTTCCAGCGCCTCGGCGAACGTCAGCACACCCGCGGTAACCGCGGCGGCGAACGCACCTACCGAGTGTCCGGCAACGAACATCGGCGTCAGCCCGTAATCGTCGACGAGGGCCCGTGCGCAGCCGACGCCGGCGACCAACAACGCGATCTGCACATTGGTGGTTTCCGTCAGCGCCGTCGGGGAGTCAATATCCTCCGCTAGGCCGAGACCGGGCTGCCGCGAACGGAATTCGTCGAGAACAGCGGCGGTCGCTGGGCTGTCGGGCAGCGCGCTCAGCATGTTGGGTCGCTGCGAGCCCTGGCCGGGAAACAGAAACGCCAGGCTCATGACATCGCGACGGCGCGCGATACAAGTTTCGGCCCGGTTGCCGCCCTCATCAGGATCTCCGGCTCGCCGCCGATCAGCTCCGTCAATGCAAAAGCGCCGCAATCGGTTTCGACCTGGCAGTCGATCCGGGCGGGTTGGTCCGCGAAGAGTCGGTCCAGCTCGGCGAGTTGGGCAAGCGTCTCGGGCGTCAGTCGGGGGATGCGTACCAGGAGATCGAGATCGCTCTCTTCGGTCGCCGTCGAGACGCCGGTGGCCAACTCGAAGCCGACGCTGCCGGTAGGACCCCACCTCAACGCCGTCCGGTCTAAAGCCGCCCGGACCCCGGCCAGTGCGCGCATCGCTTGCACGTCCCGCGATGTGCGATGAGCCAGGTTCTCTGGTGCCACGGTCTCGGCGACGTCCGCGGCCGCGACCGCCATGGCGTACCGGTCGGCCCTGCGGCCGCCTCGTACGCCGACCGCGATCAGACATACAACGGATTCGGCACGCCGGACGACCACCCAGGGTGTGGCCCGCAACGCTCGCCGGACCCATTGCGGCGCCTCGGGCAGCACCAGGTCGGCATTGGATAACCGGAGTAGGTCGTGCGGCCGCGGGGTGGAAGTCACGACGGTGAGTTCCATTGGTGCGCCAGCAGTTCCCGAACTGCGCGGGAGGCATGCCGCGTGACGACGGCGGCGTCGGAGTCCAGTCGGTTGGACAGATCGCGAGGCCCCTTGCCGGCGCGCGCGACGGCCTCGCGGATCGCGGTCGCGACGGTCTCGACATCCTCCTGCGTGGGCGTGTCGGGGTTGGTGACCTTCAGCAGGCCGTCGCAATAGCCGAGCTTGGCCCAGGCCCGCACGTCGTAGCTCATCGGAATCACGGTCTTCGCGAGCTCGTCGAGTTCAGCCACCGTTCGTCGGGTAATCCGTGCGGCGGCTTCCTTATGCATCGCGTGGATCTCGACGCCCGGATCATTCAGAGCGAGAATCTGATTGGCCTGCAACCCATGGGTGAGGAACCCGCCAGACAGGCCGGTTCCGACGACGATCGCGACGATAGGGTGTCCGGCCACGCGGGCACAGTGATAGGCATCGACCGCGGCGGCCATCGTCTGGTGCAGTCCGGCCATCTCCTCGATGCGGCCGTACGCCTGACTCGGTAGGTCGACAACGGCGATGATCGGGCGCTTGTCAGCGCTGTGTTCGTCGGCATGGACGACATCGCGAACCGCCTGGGCAAGCGCAACCGACTCCGTCACACCCACCTCGCCGTCTCGTGCGCGGTAGAACCGATTGTGCGGATCGGGTACGACGGCGAGATAAACAGCATCCGGTGCGACAGCCCTGATGACCGATGGAATCACGGCCGCCGGCGCCGCATTACCACTGAGCGCCGTCAACCAGGACCGCCCGCGGGTCCGTACCACGGACGTGACAGCCACTGACGGAATGATGCTGGGCGCGGGAATGGGTTCGTAATCAGCGCCCCACATGGTCCGGAGCTCACGCGGGTCCGGCGGCGCGGACGGCTCCAGCGTGGCCAGGCGGGAGGCGAGGACGTCGAGGCGCTCACTGCGGTGCCTGCCCGCCTCGGTCACACCGCCGGCGATGGCGTCGACGAGGGCGGCGCGTAGCTCGTCGGCGTCATCGGGCACGAGCGCGTCCGCCAGTCCCGTGGCGTAGCGCTGTTCACCGCCGTCCACGGCCCAGATCAGCGCGTGATCGGTGGAGTCGAATTCCTCGATACCGGCTTCCTGTTCGATGACTGCAGGCCCGTCAAGCCCGATACGGGCTTGCGGTGTGACGATCAGCCGCGTGCACAGTCCGGCGACGATGCTCATCCCGCCGAAGGATCCGACGGTGCCGGCGACCACACCGATTACCGGCGCCATTGGCCGCAGATCTAAAGCGGCAGAACAGATCTCAGCGACGGCGTTGAGTCCAAGATTGGCCTCCTGTAACCGAACACCGCCCGTTTCGAACAGGATGATGCCGGCGGTGAAGGTGCCGGCCCGCGAGTCCGCCGCAGCCAGCAGTAGCGCCTGGGAAATCTTGGCCCCTGACACTTCGCCGGTACCGCCGCCCTGAAAGCCCTGTTCGATCGCGGCGATCACGACCGGCCGGCCGTCGACGGTGCCACGGGCGATCACCGTTCCATCGTCGGCCTGAGGCGTGATGCCTTGGAGCGCCAGCCATGGCGATTCCAGCCGATCGAACGGTCCGGCCAGCACCCGCACCGAACCGGAATCGAGCAGCGCGGTGGCACGCCCGAGCGCATCGAGCTCGATGAAACTGCGGCGCTGCAGCAGTTGCTGCCATGTCTGGCCGGCGAGGAGATCGACGGCGTCGATATCGGTCATCAGATTTCCGGGCTGGTGGCGGCTTCTGCGGCTTGGCGCAGTCGCAGGTTGACGACGCCGGGAGTGGCGCCGAAATCGTTGAGTTCCCAACGGCCGGCCAGTGCGGTGCGGGCGAAGAAGCGCTTCAATACCTCGTGCCACACGGTGTTGAAGCCGTCGACGCTGGTGCGGACCCGGACAGTGACGCGGTCGGCGGCCTCGTCGGCCGAAGGCGGCTGCAGCAGGACCTCGAGGTCACCGGATGCTACGACGCCGACGTGGACGGCTCGCGGCGCTGCCTGTTGCGCGGCGAAATGGTAGTTCAGGGTTTGCATGTCGAGGTCTCCGGCTGGGTCAGCGCGTCGAGAAACAGTGTGACCGACAACAGGTCTCCGCTTCCTCCGGCCGACAGACGGCGGTCAAGGCACAGATGGTCGAGGTCTGCGAATCGCCGCCGTCCCTCGAGCGTATGACATCCACCCGCGGCCAGGACAGCTCGCGCGCCCGACTGGACGGCACGCAGCCCGTCCATGCCGCCGCGGTGCAGCAGGCAGGTGTCATCGAGGTGCGCCATCAGGGCGAGCAACGCGGCGAGTCGCGCTGACGCCTCGTCACAGCCGGATCGGCGGGCTGCACGCAACGCCGGCAGCGCGTGTAGGCGCACATGCGGAAAGCCCTGCTGCGCTTCACCTGCCGCACCGCGCACCCCGTAGCGCCTACGCGCGGTCGAACCGTGCGAAAGCGGGACCGTGCCTGCCGCCGCGGGGTCGGCAAGTGAAGCCAACCGGGCCGCGAAGTCGATCACGGCGGCGACGTCGGCGGTGATGGCTGCGCCCGCGCTGAGCAGACCGAGTGCCCATAGCGCTCCGCGATGGGTATTGACGCCGCCGGTCGCCGCCAGCATGCCTGCCTCGCCGGCACGGCCGATCGCGCCGATTGCGGTTCGCAGTTCGGCCCCAAGTGGCAAATACCTTGCAGCTGAGGTGCATTCGGTGAATGCGGACCGGAGTGCTTCGGCCGAGGCCTCCATCACACCCACGTTCATATCAGTATGTGCACCGGAGCCGCGCCGGTCGACCAGGCCCGGCTTCGGCGTCAGGTTCGCTTCGGCCCGCAACGCGCGGACGGCCAGCTCGGCGATGGCGTCATCGGTGCGAGTCGAGGTCAGCACAGCGGTTGTCACGGTGATCACCAATCCCTGAATTGTGAAGGTGGGTCATAAAGTCCGCCCGACCAGGCGACGAGGTCTTCGATGCTGCGCGCTGCCAGGAGCGTCCGGTCCGCCAGCCGGGTCTCCACCTTGAGGTCCTCCGGAAAGGCGACCAGGCCGTCCCGTCGAAGCTCCTCGGTCCGTCGCGCCTGCGCGCGGCGACCGACCGGGGTGACACCGGCGATCGCCGCCAGCGCAGCGCGGCGGTCAGCAAGCGAATGCGCCTTGTACAGGTAGGCGACGCCTTCCTCGGTCACCACGTGCGACACGTCGTCGCCATAGATCATCACCGGCGGCAACGGCATACCGGCCTGCTTGCCCACCTCGACCGCGTCGAGGGTTTCCACGAAGGTGGGAACACCTCCGGCCCTGAATGTTTGAGCCATCTGCACGACGAGCTTGCGGCCACGCCTGCTGGCGCCCTCGCCGTGCGCGAGGTCGAGCCATGCGGTCGAAGAGTGTCGCCGACCGTGCGGATCGTGTCCCATGTTCGGTGCGCCGCCGAACCCCGACAACCGCCCGTCGGTCACCGTCGAGGAGTTCGCGTCGGCGTCGATCTGCAGCGACGAACCGATGAACATGTCGATGGCGTACTGGCCGGCCAGCTGAGCCAACACCCGGTTGGACCGCAGCGAGCCATCGGCCCCGATGAAGAAGACATCTGGTCGGGCAGCGGCGTAACGGTTCATACCGGATTCGCCGCCGAAGCTGTGGATCGACTCGACCCAGCCGGATTCGATGGCCGGAATCAACGTCGGGTGCGGGTTGAGTACCCAGTGCCGGGCGATCCGACCTTTGAGGCCGAGCTTTTCGCCGTAGGTTGGGAGCAGCAATTCGATTGCGGCGGTGTCGAATCCGACGCCATGGTTGAGCGAGACCACCTCGTGTCGCTCATAGACCCCGCGGATCGCGATCATGGCTTTGACGATCTCGACGGGACCGATGTGCCGCGGGTCCCTGGTGAACAGGGGCTCGAGGTAGAACGGTCGGTCGGCCGCGACCACGAAGTCCACCCAGCTGCCCGGGATGTCGATCCGCGCAAGTGCCGCGGTATCCACAATCTCATTTGCCTGGACGACGACCACCCCGTCGTGGAAGGCGGCGGCCTCCGCGATGGTGGGCGTGTCCTCGGTGTTGGGACCCGTATAGAGGTTGCCGTCACGGTCAGCCTGCTCGGCGCACAGCAGCACCACGTGGGGCGACAGGTCGACGAACATCCGCGCGTAGAGCTCGACATAGGTGTGGATGGCACCGATGTGCACGGTGCCATCCTCGACCAGCTGCGCGATGCGCACACTCTGCGGACCGGCGTAGGCCAGGTCCAACTTGTCGGCGATACCGAGCTCGAAAAGGTCGAGATGTTCAGGCCGAGATACTGACGAGATCAGCATGTGCAGCCCGTTGAGACGCTTCGGGTCACACTCGGCGAGGGTCCGCGACAAGAAGTCAGCCTGCTTCTGGTTGTCGCCTTCGAGTGCCACCCGGTCGCCCGGTCGGATCACGGCCTGCAGCAGATCCCGCAGCTCACCCCCTCTGACCACCTTGCCGTCGCTGTGCGCTGCTCCGGCCTGTAGCCGTGCAGCTTTCGCGGTGCGACGGGAGTCCCATTGCCGTTGTGGGTTCAACGCACGGACGCGATCGCGTTGTCAACGCTGCTGATAGGTAGCAAGAAGATGCCCTTCTTCAGATAGAGGTCCATTGCACCAGACGGAGCACCTGAGTACGACAACTTGTCGAACAGTTCAGCTTCCGGTTACCGAGCTTTGTGAACCGGTACGACGCCGAATCTGACGGCAGGTGCCTCGGCGAGGCGTTAGGAAGCATCCGTCGCCCGCGTCATCGGCG
>JAVHWG010000085.1:0-5422 GCA_032159965.1 Mycobacterium sp. | reverse complement strand
GTGCAAGCATTTCCCGTGACCATTCGGCTGACAGTGGTGGCACTGGTCATCGAGGCTGTCTTCGGAATCGGGTTCGGTGTCATCGCAGGACTGCGCAAAGGTGGACTGTTCGACGCGACGATACTGGTGACGAGCCTGGTGATCATCGCCGTCCCGATTTTCGTGCTCGGCTTTCTCACCCAGTACGTCTTCGGGATCAAGCTCGGCGTCGCACCGGTAACAGTGGGCGACAGAGCGACTTTCGGTCGTCTGCTGTTGCCGGGCTTCGTACTGGGCGCCGTGTCGTTCGCGTATGTCGTGCGACTTACCCGATCGGCGGTGAGCGAGAACGCCGAGGCAGACTACGTGAGAACAGCGACGGCAAAGGGATTGTCGCGATCACGCGTCGTCCCCGTCCACATCCTGCGCAATTCACTCATCCCCGTCGTCACGTATCTGGGCGTCGACGTCGGCGCACTGATGGCGGGGGCGATCGTCACCGAGGGAATCTTCAACATCCACGGTGTCGGCGGCGCGCTCTATCAGGCGATTGCCCGGCATGAAGCGCCGACAGTGATATCGATTGCCACGGTGCTCGTCGTCATCTACCTCGTAGCCAACCTCGTCGTCGACGTCGTCTACGCGGGTCTCGACCCGAGGATTCGGTATGGCTGAGCTGCCCGGCCAGGAGCGCTATGTCAGCGGACCCCTGCAAGCAGCTGAGGAGGCTGACTGCGTTGCGCCCGGGGGGTTCTGGCGCGAGGCGTGGCGGAGTCTGCGGTCCCGCCCGCTGTTCATCGTCTCGTCGGTGCTGATCGCCTTCGTGCTGGCGCTGGCGGCCTTTCCCTGGATGTTCACCAGCGTGGACCCGACCTACGCAAATCCTGACCAGAGCATGCTCGGCCCGTCCGCACAGCACTGGTTCGGCACCGATCTGCAAGGCCACGACGTGTACGCGCGCACGGTCTACGGTGCCCGTGCGTCGATCGCGGTCGGTCTGGGAACGACGGTGTCAGTTCTGCTGATCGGCGCGACATTCGGTGCGCTGGCGGGTTTTTACGGGGGCTGGCTGGACGCCGTGGTCTCCCGGATCACCGACATCTTCTTCGGAATCCCTCTGCTGCTTGCCGCGATCGTGCTGGCGCAGGTTCTCCATCAACGTACCGTGTGGACCGTGATCGCCGTGCTGACGGTGTTCGGCTGGCCGCAGGTGGCCCGGATCACCCGCAGTGCTGTGCTCGCGGGGCGCAACGCCGACTACGTGATTGCGGCGAAGGCATTGGGGGTCAGCAGGTTCGGAACGCTCGTTCGCCATGTCGTCCCCAACGCGCTGGGTCCGGTGATCGTGGTGGCCACCATCAGCCTGGGCATCTTCATCGTCACCGAGGCCACGTTGTCGTACTTGGGCGTCGGCCTTCCCGGCTCCGCGGTGTCGTGGGGAGGGGACATCAACATGGCGCAGTCTCGGCTGCGGTCGGGCTCGACCATCTTGTTCTACCCCGCCGGTGCACTTGCCCTGACAGTCCTCGCATTCATGATGATGGGCGACGCGCTGCGCGATGCCCTCGACCCCGCCGCACGCACAAGAGTGGGACGGCGGTTATGACGCAACCGCTGCTTTCGGTCGACGGGCTTGAGGTCCGGTTCGGTGCCGACGAGCCCCCTGCGGTCCGTGATGGCCGGCTCACCGTCTATCCGGGCCAGACGGTCGCGCTGGTGGGCGAATCGGGATCAGGGAAATCGACGACGGCCGCCGCGATCCTGGGGCTGCTCGCCGGCGGTGGTCGAATTACCAATGGGCACATCGTCTTCGACGGCGAAGACATCACGCATGCCAGTAGCCGACAGCTCGAGACGCTCCGCGGCCGGCGGATCGGCTACGTCCCGCAGGACCCTGCGACCAATCTCAATCCGGTCTGGACGGTCGGCTTCCAGATTCGTGAAGCGCTGTGCGCCAACGGAATGGCAGAGCGGCAGACCTCGCGTGCAAGGACCCTCCAGCTGCTCGACGACGTCGGGATGACCGAGTCGGCACTGCGGGCGGGCCAGTACCCGCACCAGCTCTCCGGCGGCTTGTGCCAGCGTGCGCTGATCGCGATCGGCCTGACCGGCCAACCACGGTTGCTGATCGCCGACGAGCCCACGTCGGCACTCGACGTCACGGTGCAGAAGCAGGTGCTCGACCACCTGGACACGCTGACCGATCAGCTCGGCACCGCTCTGCTGCTGATCACGCACGACCTGGCGCTCGCCGCCGAACGCGCGGAGCACCTCGTCGTGATGTGCCGCGGAACCGTGGTGGAATCCGGTCCCGCCCGCGCGATCATCGAGCGACCGCAGCACGAATACACGCAGCGTCTGGTGGCCGCGGCACCGTCGCTGGCGATAGGCAGGCGCGCGGTCGTGGAAACACGCCGCCGCGTCGCCAAGGAAGCGGCCGAACACGCCGACAAGCCGATCGACGACACGCTGGTGGTCACCGACCTCCGCAAGGTGTACCGCCTCGGCGTGGCCTGGCGACGTCGAAACGTCGTCGCCGTCGACAACGTGTCGTTCAAGACCAGACGCGCCACCACCACAGCGGTGGTCGGCGAGTCCGGCTCCGGAAAGACGACCGTGTCACGCATGGTGCTCGCGTTGCTCAAGCCCACATCGGGCACCGTCACGTTCGACGGCCAGGACATCTCGGCAATGGACGGCGACGCTGCGAAGGCGTTTCGCCGCAGAGTCCAGCCGGTGTTCCAAAATCCCTATGGCAGTTTGGATCCGATGTATTCCGTGTACCGGACCATTGAGGAACCGTTGCGCGCTCACGGTGTCGGTGACCGCGCCGAGCGGCAGCGTGTGGTCCGTGAGCTCCTCGACCAGGTCGCGTTGCCGTCGGCGATACTGCGGCGGTTCCCGAGGGAGCTGTCGGGCGGTCAGCGCCAACGGGTGGCGATTGCGCGGGCGCTGGCGCTGCGACCGGAGATGCTGGTGTGTGACGAGGCCGTCTCGGCGCTGGACGTTCTTGTGCAGTCGCAGATTTTGGCCCTGCTCAACGATCTCCAGGCGCAGTTGGGACTCACGTACCTTTTCATCAGCCACGATCTCGCAGTCGTGCGCGAGATCGCCGACGACGTTGTCGTGATGAGTCGCGGTCGGGTCGTGGAACACGCGGCCACTGAGGAGGTGTTCGAGAACCCCCGCGACGAGTACACCCGCCGCCTTCTCGATGCGATACCCGGACAGGGCTAGCGTGGCGGCGGTGAACCGGGACCCGCTCGCACCACTCGCCGAGTTGCCCGGTGTGGCCGAGGCGGGTGCGCGGGCGGGGGAGGCACTTGCGAAGGCGCACCGGCACCGGACCAACCTCCGCGGCTGGCAGGCAAGCGCCGCAGAAGCCGCGGTGCGGGCGGCGCAGGCATCGTCGACGCTGGACGGCGGTGCGCCGCGCTTCCCCGCCGACGGGGCGGCCAGCGGGCCCGTTCTGGCCGGCGCACTTCGCGTCGCAGAGTCACTGGAGGGCGGGCAGAGCGTGCTGGTCGGCGTCTGGCGGCGGGCTCCGCTGCAAGCGCTCGCACGGCTGCATGCCCTCGCGGCGGCGAACCTGGTCGACGCCGACGCACTCGGCCGGCCCCGCGACGATACGCACGTGGCTGACCGGCTGGACCTGTTGGCCGGTCTGATGACAGGTGGCAGCAACGCACCGGCACCTGTCCTTGCCGCGGTGGCGCACGGCGAGATCCTGACACTGACGCCGTTCGGCAGCGCCGACGGCGTAGTGGCGCGGGCGGTCTCGCGATTGGTGACGCAGGCCAGCGGTTTGGATCCGCACGGGCTCGGGGTTCCGGAGGTCTACTGGATGCGCAACGCGGCGGAATATCGGTCGGCGGCCCAGCAGTTCGCCGCAGGCACCTCAGACGGACTGCGGCAGTGGTTGCTGCTGTGCTGTCGTGGACTGGAAGCCGGTGCACGCGAAGCCTTGACGATCGCGGAGGGCACCAGCACATGACAACGGGCGGCGATCCGAATCGCTTCGGCTCGCCGCCCGCTAGCGCGGAAACTGGCTACCAAGCGTGCAACATGGGGCTACGTGGGTTGGCCTCGGCGTCGTTGCGTTGCGCCTCAACTGCTGCCCTACCCAAAGGGCTGTCGTGTTGTTCGCTTTTCCGCAATTACGCAGGCCCGCAGCACTTCTGCCTCTATGCGGCATGCTCCGCGTGGGTACCAGGGTCCGCGCTGGGAAGTCCGATTCGGGAGGTCGAACCTTCTCTTCCGACTCGGCCTTGGCCTCACCGGGCTTCCCTGATTCCTTTGTACTCCGTGACCATGATCACATCAAGGGTTGTTCGTGACGGCAACTACTTTTGTGGCGGAGCGGGCTAGAGAACGAAGCGGCGCAGCAGGGAATACGTCAGCGCGCCGGCGGCGATCGCGCTCACCCCCACGGCGGCGGTTGTCGCGAGCGCGGCTGTCGACGGGGCCGGAATCCGGTCGCGAAGCGACACCGTGTTGGAGAACGTCAAAACCGCCCAGCCGCGTGATGCCGCCTCTTTGCGAAGGGCCCGGTCCGGGTTCACTGCGGTGGGGTGTCCGACGGTCTCCAGCATGGGGAGGTCGGTGATCGAGTCGGAATACGCGTAGCAGTGCTCGAGGACATAGCCTTCGCGCGCTGCCAGTTGTTGAATCGCCTGGGCCTTGCCGTCGCCGTAGCAATAGAACCCGACCTCGCCGGTGTATTTGCCTTCTTCGACAACCATCCTCGTCGCCATCGCATGGGTAGCGCCCAGTGCCCGAGCGATCGGCGCGACGATCTCCTCGCCCGACGCGGACACGACTACGACGTCGCGACCACACAGTTTGTGGTCCGCGATCAGGTCTGCGGCCTCGGCGAACACCAGCGGATCGACGATGTCGTGCAACGTCTCCGCGACGATCGACTTGACCTGCTCGACATCCCAGCCGGTGCACATGGTCGTCAAATAGGAGCGCATCCGGTCCATCTGGTCGTGGTCCGCGCCCGACATCAGGAAGAGGAATTGTGCGTAACTCGACTTGAGAACGGCCCGCCGATTAATCAGGCCTTGATCGAAGAAAGGTTTGCTGAAGGCCAGCGTGCTGGACTTGGCGATGACCGTCTTGTCCAGATCGAAAAATGCCGCCGTTCTGGTGCGGCCGCTCGCGTCGGCGTCGGCGGGCGCAGGCTGGTGCGGCGTCGTCAACGGTTGGGCGGCCGGGTCTGACACCGTCACGGCGTTCAGCATAGGCGGCGTCGGTGCGAGTTTTTCCGTGCGGTCAAAATGGCAGATCAAGTCACGTGTCGGAGACTGCAATTCGGTGATGGACCAGTCAGATCGAAGGCACGCGACTCTTGCGCCGTAGTCGTTCCTAATGTGTATAGTGAACATCACTCGGCTTATGCCGGGTGTGCATCAGCCCGACCCCCCGGGGCTGATACACG